>JABGZB010000285.1 GCA_018674955.1 Verrucomicrobiota bacterium
GGATTATCGTGGCGCGAGGGCGAATCAATATCCCCGCTATACCATGCGAGCCCTGATGGGGCCGGAAGACGCCGGGGAAAGTTCCGCCTCGGCGTGCTGCTTTGGCAAAAAATGCCGATGCTATGTCAGCAGGGAGGACATAAAGGGCAAGGTAGTTTTTTTCGGCGCGGTTGCCAGCAGCCTCAAGGATTATTTCCCCATGCCGCATGATGACCGGGAGCGGTTGCTCGCAACCCATGCTATGGCCACGGACCAATTGTTACGTTCCTATTACAACGGAGACGAGGGCACCAAGTATTGGACGCGAAACGGGGAGACTTGGTGGATCGCATTCTGGAGTTTCATGGGGGTTCTGTTGGGGTTTGTCGTCCGCGAAAACCCAGGCCCGCGCCTGCTGGTCTTGACGCCTGTCATGTTAATCGGCCTGGTGATTTACACGTGGTGGCAGTTTTTCAGCAACCAGCTTTGGCTGCCGCTCATCCCGCCGGTGCTGGCGATGTTCGGCTCGGCGGTGTTGATGGTATTTTACCTGTTCCTTACCGAGGGACGGCAGAAGAAAGCCATCAGCGGCATGTTCTCCACCATGGTCAGTCCCGAGGTGCTGAAGTATCTCCAGGAGGAATCCGGCTCGCTCAAGCTGGCGGGAGAAAGCCGCGAGGCGACCATGTTCTTTTCCGACGTCGCCGGCTTCACGACCATTTCCGAGAAACTCAACGCCGAGCAGTTGGCCTCCGTGCTTAACGAGTATCTCACGCCAATGAGCGACATCATCATCAACTACGGCGGCTACATCGACAAGTACGAGGGCGACGCCATCATGGCCGATTACGGTGTGCCGATTTGGGGCGATGAGGATCCGCACTCGCACGCCTGGAAATGTTGCTGGGCGGCGATTGAACAACAGGAAAAACTCAAGCCATTGAGCGTTGAGTTGAAGGAGAAATACGGTGTTGAGATCGGGGCGCGCATGGGCATCAACACCGGAGTCGTCTCCGCCGGTAACATGGGCTCTACTCAGAAGATGCAGTACACCGTCATGGGCGACGCAGTCAACCAAGCCGCCCGATTCGAGCCGGCCTGCAAGATTTTCACCGTCCTGATCATGATCGGCCAAAGCACTTACGAGATGGCCAAGGACAAGATCGAAGTTCGCAAACTTGGCCTACTCGTGGCCAAGGGCAAAAAACAGGCGGTCGGCGTCTACGAGCTATTGGCCAAGAAGGACGAACTCGACGAGACCTTGGCTAAGCTCGTCGCCAAGTTCGAGTCGACGTGGGATATCTATGCCAAGCGCGGCTTCGTCGAGGCCAAGCGCGGCTTCGAGGACTGCCTCAAGATCGTCCCCGATGACGGCCCCAGCTTGGCCTACATAGAGCAGTGCGACCACTTCACCGAGAACTCTCCGCCGGAAGGTTGGGCTGGTGAGTGGATTCAGTTAACCAAGTGAACGGCGCACTCCCGCATTGAACCAATCGCAAACGGGCGGCAACATGCGGTCCGTTTTTCAATGCGAATCAGCGACTTCAGGATTCACTCCATCACCATGGCCGACCCGCCGTTGCGTAGCAGCTACGGGCTGCACCAGCCGTACGCCCTCCGCACCGTCATCGAGTTGGTCAGCGACGCCGGCGTCATCGGCATCGCCGAGACGTACGGCGGCGACCAGCCCGCCAAGGCGCTCGAGGCGATTCGCGGGCAAGTCATCGGCGCGTGTCCGTATCGCCTGACTGGCGACCTCTCGCCGATGGCCGAGGACGGCGCCAGCGGTTCGGGGCGTTCTCAAACTTACAACGTCCCCGGCGAAAACCCGCTCGACACCGACGCTCGAACCTATTCCGCAATCGAGACGGCTTGCCTCGACTTGATCGGCAAAACCGTTGGCAAGCCGGTTTGCGATCTTATCGGCGGACGCGTGCGCGACAAAGTGCCGTTCTCCGCGTACCCGTTTTACAAGCACGCCGGTGGTGGCGGCGAAGGCGACGATCTGCGCGACGACGAATACGGCGAGGCCCTCTCGCCGGAGTCGCTCGTCGCGCAGGTTCAGCAAATGCGAGCCAAGTATGGTTTCGGTTCCATCAAGTTCAAGGGCGGCGTACTCGACCCCGAAGTCGAGATCGAGACGTTGCGCCAACTCCGCCATGCGCTTGGCCA
>JABGZB010000286.1 GCA_018674955.1 Verrucomicrobiota bacterium
TGCGGTGATTTGTTATTTGCTGACGCAGGTTTCGCGTGTGGGGACGATTATGTTCGGCGTGTCGGTGGGGCTGCACGCGTTGACCGGTTGGGACATCGCGACGATCATCGTTTTCTCGGGTGCCGCCGTGACGCTGTACACGCTGATGGGCGGGATTGAGGCGGTGATCTGGACCGACGCCATCCAAAGCGTTGTTCTCACCGTGGGCGCGGCCGTGGTGGTGGTGCTGGTTTTGGCCGGCATGCCAGACGGGGCGGGACAGGCGATCCGCTTGGCTGACGATGCCGGCAAGTTCAGCCTGGGTGACTTTGGGCCAAGTCTCGCAACGTCCACGTTCTGGGTCATGCTCGTGTACGGTATCGTGATGAACCTCACCAACTTTGGCATCGACCAGAATTTTGTGCAGCGCTACCACGTCGCCAAGTCGGACAAGGCGGCCGGTCGCTCGGTGTGGTTCGGTTCGCTGGTGTACATCCCGGTGGCGCTGATGTTTTTTTTCATCGGGTCGATCCTGTTCTCCTATTACGAGGTGAACCCCGAATTCCTGGATAAAGTGAAGATGGACAAGGCCATCGAGCAGGTCGCCGCCGACTCGCCCGGCTTGGCCAAGGGCTCGCCCGAGGTGCTGGCGGAAGCCAAGCGTCTGGCCAGCGAAATGCAGCCAAGCGACTACGGCGACAAGATCCTGCCGCACTTCATCGCGAACAAAATCCCCGCTGGCTTGGCCGGGTTGTTGATAGCCGCGCTGTTCGCCGCCGCGATGAGCAGCATCGACACGAGCCTGAACAGTTCCTCGACCATCGCGCTACAGGATTTTTACCGGCGCTGGTTCAGGCCGGATGCCGACGAGGCGCAGAGCCTGCGATTTCTCCGGGTGATGACGGTCTTGTGGGGGATCATCGGCACCGGCGTCGCGCTGGCGATGATGGGCGTGGAGAGCATTCTCGACGCGTGGTGGAAGCTCAGCGGGGTGTTCGCCGGCGGCATGCTGGGGCTGTTTTTGCTGGGGTTCATCAGCCGCCGCGCCAACAACGCAGGGGCCGTCACGGGCGCGACGGTGGGTTTGCTGGTGATCCTTTGGTTGACGTTTTCGACCGAGTTGACCGGCGACCGTGAGTGGCTGCGGAGCCCGTTCCACGCTCACATGACATCGGTCATCGGCACGCTGTCAATCTTCCTCATCGGCTTGGGGGCTTCGCAGATTTTTGGCCGCAAGAGCGATTAAACTCGCCACCGGCGATGGCTCCCAGCAGACTCGCCCTCTTTGAGTCATGGCTGATTTTCCAAACGAAATACGAATCAACCCCGCCGTCATGAACAAGCTGATCCTCGGCGGGGTCGGGGTGGTGCTTGTGGGTATGGGGCTGATGAGCAGTTTTTATAAGGTCAACCCCGGCGAGCATGCCATCGTGCTGACTATGGGCAGGTACATCGGTAAACCGATCACCGAAGAGGGCTTGAAATTCAATTGGCCGTTTGGCATCGACCGGGTGACAAAGGTCAATATTGCCGAGGTGCGCCCGGCGGTGTTCGGGTTCGACAAAGCGACCGGGAGGCCACGCACCACTGCCCACAGGGAGACATCCCAAATCGTCACCGGCGACCTCAACATCGCCAGCGTCGAGTGGTCCACGCAGTACAGGGTTGATAAGGCATACGAATATCTTTTCAAGGTGCGCAGTGCGGTCGAGACATTCCGAGACATGAACGAGGCGGTCATGCGCGAGGTTGTGGGGGATCGTACGATCAATGAGGTGCTCACCGTGGGGCGCACCGAAATACAGCAGGAGGTGAAGGAGAAGTTACAGGCCTTGGCCGACCAGTATGAACTAGGGATCAGGCTCACCCAGGTGATCCTGAAGGACGTCAATCCGCCTGTATCCGTCAAGCAATCATGGAACGATGTCAATCAGGCCCAGCAGGAAAAATCCTCAATGATCAACAAGGCCGAGGCAGAGAAAAACATGATCATTCCCAAGGCTAAGGGCGAAGCCGAGAGAACGATCGAGGATGCCAGGGGGTACGCGATTGAGCGCGAAAACAACGCCCAGGGTGACGCTGACCTGTTCAAGCAGGTTTTCAGTGCCTACCAAAAGGCGCCCGAGGTCACCCGAAAACGAATCTATCTTGAGACCATCGGCAAGGTTCTTGCCACGCAACAGAGAGATGACGGCAAGGGAGGGTTTGTCGTGGAGCAGGGTCCCCGCAAGATTATCATGGATGAAGATGCCAAGGGGATGCTTCCGCTGTTAAACCTGAATCAGGGGGCCAAGTGATGTTAAAGCAATTTACCTCAACTTTTATCGGAATCGGGATATTCATCGCAGCCATCACGTTTTTTTCGGCTGTGTACATTGTCGATGAGACCAAGCAGGTATTTGTCACCCAGTTTGGCGATATCATCAGCGGCCCCCACAACGGCCCTGGGAAGGATGAAGCCGGCCTCTATTTTCGAATTCCATTCATCACCAAGGTGCACGAGTTTGAGAAACGCTACCTCGAGTGGGACGGTGATCCCAACGAGGTGACCACCAAGGACAAGCGGTTCATCTACATCGACACTTACGCGCGATGGCGTATCGTGGACGCCGAGATGTTCTACAAGAATTTGCAAGACGAGAATTCTGCCAAGTTGAGACTCAATGACATTCTCGACGGCGCGGCGCGGAACGTCGTCGCGGCGAACGATCTCAAGGAGGTCATCCGCTCCCATCAGCGGGAGAGCATTGTCGCTGATGATCAGGTGCTGGACGGCGAATCCCAGTTGGTGACGTTCGAGCAGGGCCGCTCGAAGCTGGCGCAGTTGGTGATGGAAGACGCTAACAAAAACGTGCCGCAGTTCGGCATCAAGTTGCTGGACTTCCGCTTCAAGCGAATCAACTACCATGAGGATGTTCAGAAGACAATTTTTGAACGCATGATTTCCGAGCGTTCCCGGATTTCCTCCAGATTTCGTTCCGAGGGCGCCGGCGAGGCGGCCAAGATCCTGGGAACACAGCAGCGGGAGTTAAAAGAAATCACGTCAAAGGCCTATCTTGAGAAGCAACAGATCATGGGTGAGGCGGACGCCAAGGCGGTCGCCATCTACGCTGAGGCATTCGACCAAAGCACCGAGGCCCGTGAATTCTACGAGTTCCTCAAGACCATGGAAACCATGGAAACCACGCTGTCCAAGGAGGACACTCTTATCTTTTCCACCGACTCGGACTTCTTCCGCTACCTCAAGCGATCCGCCCCAACGAAAGAATAAGCGAAGCGCTTAGACAAAGCGGCTATTTGAGCGACTGCATATAGTCGAGGAGGCTGGCCATTTCCTTTACGGTTAAGCCGGCGGTCAAGCCCTCCGGCATCATCGACGTGGTGCGCGTGCCGCTCTTGGTCACGTTCGAGCGATTTACGCGTTGCACGATTCCAGCGATGTTGCGCAGATCGACGACGCCATCTTTTTCTCCGGTCACAAAACCTTCCAGTGTTGTGCCGTTTTTCAACTCGAACCACTGCGTCTGGAATCCCTGTGACACAACGGCGCTTGGCTTGAGGATAGATTGGATCAGGTCGGCCCGCCTCCATTTTTTGCCGGCGTCGCCGAGGTAGGGACCTTTTTGAGGTTGATCCTGCGAAGTGGTGTGGCAGGCAATGCAGGCCTGTCGGGTAAATAACTGGCTGCCAAGTGCGGCATTGCCTTTGGTCTTCAACAGCAATGCGGTGGCTTCATTGTGGCCGAGTTGAACGATAAATCGCTTGTCGTCATTACCTGTTTTCGGGGCGGCGTTCAGTTTGGCCAATGTGGCTTTTGCAACCTTAGCCAAGGCGACGTTTTTTGACTTGGATGCGGTTGCGACCATTTCTCCATGATCGGTTGAACCGGAGTCGCCGATAGCGGTAAACAACTCGGCGTTTTTGGCTCCGCGACGAATGATGTCGCTCATCATCCCACGAAGGTAATCGTTGGCCAGCGGCGATTGCTCGAGTTGCAGTGCGATCCGGTACGTGACGACCTTGGCTGCGCCTTTTTGTTTGCGCGCAGCATCGCGCAACACCTTAGGACGGCCAAGGTGGTTCGGTTCATAGATGAATTCCCGCACAGTTGGAGCGAAACTTTTTTGATCGGCACTGTGCTTTTGCCATTCGCTGATGATGGCCAACTGCGTGTTGAATGCCTCGTTGCCGGTAATCCGGCTGAGCGCATTGAACGCATCGGAGCGAACCTTCATGTCGCGCTCACGGTCGAGCGTTGCCTTACGGAGCGGTTCAATGGCGATGGTACCGAGCGAGGCCGAGGCAATGAACGCTAGCGCCTCGTCGATCTTGGTATCGATGCCCAGCGCGGCCGGGTCGATGCGATTGAGTTTCATGTTGGCGATCATCTGCGGTTTGTGTTCGGCATTCAACTGGGCAAAGCCGGTCTTGACCGCGGCGCCGATTCGGGGGGAGGCCTCCCATTCAACCGGCTCAAAGTAGGGGCCACGGTCGTCAGGACGGGTAGACCACCACTTCTTCCCGTCCCAACGCTTGTCGGTATAATAAAGCCGACAGAGGGAGGTGAGAATTTCCGTATTCAGCGACGGATTTTCTGAATCCTGAAGTTTTCGGATCAAGCCATCGACGGCTTCAGTGGTGTGCATTTCCTGCAGTGCGGCCAACGCGATCTGCCGGGTTGGTTCGTCATTGATTCCATCGAGGCAGATTTGTGTCGCCTTGGTTTCCACGAGTGCCTTCCGGGCAATGTGCGGAATGATTTCGTTGTTCGCATAAACGCGATTTTTTGGCGAGTTGTCAATCGGTTCTGCCGCAATGTTGAGCAGGGATTTGTGTGGGTTCCCCAGTCTGGCCAGGCCAATTACGGCCTGCAATCGGACACGCAGATTCTTGTCGCGCAGCGCTTTCACAAACAGGGCGGAATTCACGCCACCGGTTTGGCGCTTGCGATCGGCGAGGGCTCGATAGGCCCATTCGCGAATGGTTTCGTCGAGCGTCAACCGTGCGATTCTCTTATTTACGGATTCGCCGGCCAGTTGCTTGAGCGTGAACAGCGCGGCGATGCGTCCATGCAGGTGGATCGACTTGTCGGCGGCGAGCCTGGCCAAGCCGTCGATATGCCCGCCGGCACTGCGTTTGAGAATCTCACGCTGGGTGTTGATCCGGCAGACGGCGCTGTCGGAAACGATGTGCTTGAGCAGGTTGGCGTCGGACGCTTTGGCCAAGTCGGGAAACTTGGCCGCCGTTTTTCCGGGAAAGGTGATCAGCGAAACGCTGCCGACGTCCGGCCGGCTGAAACGATAGCCGCCATTTTTCCAGTCGGTGACGAACATCCTCGAGTTGCCATCAGCGTCCATGTCGATGGCCTTGATTTTGTAAAAGCTGTCCTGCGTGACGTTGAAGGTGCCTTCGTGCGGCGTGAGGCGGTGAACGTAAACGTGTTGAGTGGTAAAGTCGCATGTGTAGAGTGCGTCGTTGAAGGCGTCCGGAAAGCCGGGTTCGTCCAGCCAATAGGCGCCCGTACCGGAGCCACCACCGTAGTCAGCCAGCGGCGGCATGTGCTCTGCGGGAAAGTTTTTATAGAGGCGCGGATAGCCGTGGTTTCCCAGTGAGACGAAGTGATGCAGGCGAGTGTTCCAGCCCTTGCCATCGTTGGTGTTGTCGCGCGAGAAGACATCGAGCTTTGGGCTGACGGCGACGTCGTAAATGTTGCGGGCGTAGAGTGCGTAGTTTTCCAGTTCGGTTCCATCGGGCCGGACACGAATCACACCGCCGCCGCGCAGATGAAGCGTGTGGCCATCGCGGCCCTTAGCCTCGACAAAGCCGTAGTCGCCGATAGCCAAATATAGCCAGCCGTCGATACCCATCCGCACGCCGTTGGAGGTGTGGTCGGCGCCGCGGAAGCTCAAGTCGAAACCCATGCCGGTGACAAGTTGCACCTTCTCGTCGGCAATTCCATCGTTGTCCTTGTCCCGGAACGCCGAGAGAAACGGCGGATTGACCACGTACAGCGTGTCGCCGACAAAGCAGCTCGAACGAGGGCTGTCGATGTCTGGCACGTAGTCGGTGAACCTGTCCGCCACACCATCGCCGTCAGTGTCGACGCACTTGACGATCTTACCGCGGTTGGCCTTTTGATCGAGCGAACTATTCAGGTCGACGCTGACGTAGACGTCGCCATTGCCGCTGACGGCGACGCCGGTGGGGTAGGTGACCTGCGGCGGCTTGGCGAAAGTGACTATCTTGAAGCCTTTTGGCATGCCAAAGACGGATTGGCTCAGGCCAAGTGCGGATAGCATCGAAACAAAGGGCAGAATTTTCCTCATCGTGAAAAGCGCGGGCATCATTCACGCTTGGCTAGGCGCAGGCAACTCGTTTCCGCTTGGCCAAACGCAACTTTGGGCAAGCGGCGTTGTTTCATGGGATTGCATCGCTCGCCAGCGATGCTACTTTTTTCCCGCAGGATATGAGCTTACAGCGGCTGTTGATGATTTCGATCTTGGCAAACTTGGTTTGCTTCGTGGGACTGTTTTGGCTGTCCACCGACAGGCAGTCGTCAACCGAGCCAAGCCAATCAACGCCGCCCGCCGCATCGTCCCCAAGCCAAGCGCTTGGTCAAGCACCCCCAATTGAGCGAATCGTGCGCGAGGTCGAGCCGTTTCATTGGAGCCAAATCGAGTCCGGCGACTACGAGACCTACGTTAAGAACTTGCGGAATATCGGTTGTCCAGAGGAGACCATACGCGATCTTGTGAAGCAGGATCTGGATAAGTATTACGATAAACGCAAGGCTGACATCCTGTCAAAGTCACCCGCGCGCAAGGAATTCTGGAAGACCGGCAACCCCAGTTCCCTTGGTCGGCCAAGTGCATCGACCAGTTCCCAAATGGCCAAGCTTGACCGCGAGAAAAACGAGGTGCTGGGCGACCTGTTCGGATCACAGGGTATGGCGGCCATCAATCGGCCCGGTCCGCTTGCCCTCGCCCGCTCGCAGGCCAAGAGTGGTTACGAGATGGATTTCATCCCGGAGGAGACCAAGGCTCAGTTGAACACCCTCGAGCAGGAGTATGGCAGCCAGTTGCTCAAGAAGATGGCCCAGGGCGCGAGCGACGCGCAGGACATGGCCGAGATACGCCAACTGCGGCAGGATCGCGACAGTAGCATCGCCACCATGCTGACTCCCGAGCAGAAAACAGAGTACGATTTGCGCAAGTCGCCCACGGCGGCAAACATGCGATTGCAGATGGACGGGTTCGATCCCTCGGAGGACGAGTTCCGGGACATCTTCGCGGCGCGTAAGGCGTTCGACGACGAGCACGGTGTCGTGCCCGGAGCGAGTATTTCTGCTGGTGACATGGAGAGTCGCCAATTCGCGGAGCAGGAGATGAGCAACCAAATCCGCGACTCGCTTGGTGACGACCGTTATCAGGATTATCTGCGCCAGACCGACTACGACTACAAGTCGATCGCCAAGATTACTGAGCGTCAGGGGTTGGGGGAAAACATTTCAGCGCAGGTGTACGATATGAAAGGTGGCGCCGAGGAACTCGCCAGGGAGATCCGCATGAACACCGGCTTGCCCATCGAGGAGCGGCAGATGCAGCTGGGACAGATTCGAACCGAAACCTCCCGCAGCATCGAGTCGCTGATCGGGGGGCAGGGGGCGGTGGCGTTGCAAGGCCAGGCCGGCGGCCGGAACTGGCTCAACAACCTCGGCCGCGTCAACCCTCTTCCCATCGTCAAGCCGACCTTCCAAGTCATCACCGGCGGCACGCCCAATCCGTAAGCTTTTTGGAGTGCGCCGGTAGAGCGCAGCGCCGCCGGCGCTTTGGCGGAAAAGTTTAAAATTCAAACTTGAAACTGGTCATGCACAACCAACCGCAGCGCGCCCGGCAGCAGCTCGACCGTTGCCGGGGTGGTGCCGATGATGTCGCCGTCGGCCTGGAGTTCGGCCGGTGGCACGGCGTCGATCTCGAGGCGTTTGCTGGTGAAGTAGTCGACGCGATCGTCCTCGACGTAGCGTCCGCTGAGAATACTGGGGAACCGCCGCACAATCCCCAGCTGGCCAAGCGCACCGACGAGGCTGATGTTCAGCAGGCCATCGTCCGGCCGTGCGCCGGGGGAGATGCGCATCACGCCGCCAGCGGCGAACTCGGTGTTGCCCGCGCAAACTTGAAACATTCGGCCCGCCTTTTCGCCGCTGTCCCACTTCACCGAAAACTCCGGCGCACGAAAACTCGCGAGCGCACGAAAAAAACCGACTGAGTAGCTGAATCGCCGCCCGAAGATTCGCTTCACTCGCGGCCCGGTTTTGCGTATCACCTCGGCGGCGAAACCGGCCGCGACAAAGAGCAGCGAATGGCGCGTGACCGATTTCCCGTCCCGCATTAACTGCACGCGTATGACATCCAGCGTCCGGGTGTTGCCGTTAACCAAGGCGTCGATGGCGGATTCAAAGTTGGCCAAGCCGAAGGTTCGCGCAACGTCGTTGCCGGTGCCGACCGGTAGTGTGGCGAGGGCTGGGCGCTCGCCCGGTTCGACGGCCATGAGCCCGTTGGCCACCTCGTTGACCGTGCCGTCGCCACCCAGCGCGGCGATGATTTCGTATTGTATCGCGACCGCACCGGCCAAGTCCGCAGCGTGACCGGGGGCTTCGGTGAGTTTGGCTGCGACCGAGTGGCCAAGCGCTTCGAGATGTGACTTCGCCTCGGCCAGCCGTTGTTCGCCCTGCCGATTCCCGGATACCGGATTGGCGATGAGCAGGATGCGCTTGGCAGCCATATGCGGCGGTCAGTTCAATTTGCCGACCCAGTTGCGGGCAATGGACTGCAAGTCACCGTGCCCGTTGGTTTGCGCGGTGTTGGGCGCGAAGTGGAGTTGCTCAATCTCTCGGATGTCGCTACGCAAACGGTCGCGATGAGTCGCCGCCAGTGACTTCGGCGGGGCGGCGGCGATGCGTTGCAACAGGTCGATAACAGCGAATGGCGTGCAAACTTCCGGGACTTCAAAAACCGGTGCAGCGACTTTGACGTCATCGCGCTTGGCCACGCGCCACGCGCCGATGCCAAGCAGCAGCACGGCCGCGCTGCCGGCAAACCAAGGCCAAGTCGGCGGCGGATTCAGTGACAGCCCGACCAGCGCCAACTCGCTGTCCACTTCCACGAGGTCGGCGTCGCTATATTGTTTAAAAACTGACTTGGCCACCAAGCCGGTCGGCTGCGGAAACTTGAACGTGAGCGACTCCCCGGCGTCGGCGGTTGGCTTGAGCGTGAGCAACCAAGTGCGCTCACTCACGGCGTTAACGCCCAACGCGCCTGACTCGACGCGCGCGATCGACAGGCCTTGGTCGTCCGTTTTTGTAATCTCAAAATCAGGAATGTCGAGAGTGACCAGTTTGTCGAGCGGCGGCGTGAGGCCCTTGCCCGTGGCGTGCAACTCGAGCGTCAATCCCTCGTTCTCGCCGGTGAGCCGTGAGTCGAGTGTCTGCATCAATTCCAACCCGTCAAGCGGCCGGGCGGGGGCTGACTCTGGGCGTGCATCGACGATTTGCGTCGCAGTGGTTACCGGCAACAGTACCGGGCCGAGCGAGTCGTAAAAATCAAGATCCATCTGCAACTCGGGAATGCGGTCGACCGAGGCGTCCTTCGCCTTGAGTAGCACGTAAGCCAGCGGAGTCTCGCGCCAGCCTGGCTCGCCAATGGTGCGTGACTGGATTTTGGTGTCGTGAAACGTGATCGATTGCACCTCGAAATTTTCTCCGAGTTTTTTGCCCAAATGCTCCTCTAGGTCATCGCGGGGCGCCTGCCGTTGGCCGGGGTAGCGCGGATAAAAATATGGGGTGCCCGTGCTGCTGCCGCCGACGAGGTAACGCGCAAAGCCGCCGGCCTCGCGCTCGATGTCGCTCGTGTGCCGCAGGCCAATGAACAGGCCGAACGGCTTGGTGTGGCCGATCTCGTCGCTGCCATCGATTTGGGCGACCAGTTTCACTTCATCAAGCAGGTCGTTGTAATGCAGCACCAGTTCCCGCGCCGGTTCACCGCCGGGATGATTCTCGAGCACAGTGAGCGAGGCGCGGAGGTAGCGCGGCTTCAGCTCTGGCGTCAGCCGGCGTGAGGTATTAGTTACTGATTCGCCGAACGCTTTCAGGTGGCCCTCCGAGTCCGGCATCACGAGAATCGCGTCGCGGATCTTTTGGAGGTTGCTGATCTCCGGAATCTGCTGGCGGGTGACGTACGAGAGGTCGCTCGCTCCGAGGTTGGCATTGAACCAAAGCTGGAAGACGAGCACGCTCGGCTTGTCGGCGGTCACGGAGGTTTGCAGGGTGTAGAGTGCGGCGGCCTCGCTGAAACCCTCGAACGCCGCCTCGCGGTGCTTCACGTACACCTCGAGTTCAGCCTTGTTGCCGTACTGGTACTCGGCGAGGTCGAAGTTCGCGGCGGCCTGTTGCAGCTTGAGTTGCCAGACATCCGGTTTGGCCTTGAGGCCCACGTTGATCAGCTCTAGCAGCGTGTCGTATCCAGCGAGCACCTCGGCCTTGATCTGCGGTTCGCCGCGCTTGGTGCCGGCCTGCTGCTGAATCTGTGGCGCGCGCCACGAAGTGGCCAGGCGCTGACGCATGGAGTTCACCAGCGTCGCGAGCGACTCGACCGGCATTTTTTCCGGCTTGCCGAACACCGACCGGATGTCGTCAGGCTTGTACACCTCGGCAAAGCTGTGTGCGCCCTCGAATGCGGCGACGATGGCCCTCGGTTCAGGCGGGTCGATCGGCAGTTTGGTCAGGCGCTCAAGGATTTGGCCCAACTCGCGCAGGTTGCGCTTTTGCTTGGCCCGCGTGAGCGGCGTGCCGCTTGGCCTTGGCGGGATGTAAACCGACATACCGACAGTGGGCATGCTAGGCTTTGCGCCACCGTTGGGGTTACGGGACTGTGCCCAGCCACCGAGCAGGATGTTGGTGATGCGTTTGGCCGATATCGGGTCGAGCTTGGCCAAGCGCTCAATCTCATCGAGAGCCTCGACAATTTTCCGGTTTTTCAAAAGCGTCTCGGCGAGGACGGCCATGACACGGGTGCGGCGGCTTTCCGGTAGGGCGGCAAGCCAGTCGGCTCCTGGGGCGTGCTCGATGACGAGTGCCGGGGTGATCGGCTTGTAGCGGTTGGAGCTTTGCTGGGCCAGTATCCGTTGCTGCTCATAAACCGGATTGTAGACTGTCATGTTACTGCGGGTCGCAGTGGCTCGGTAATATTTCGCGGTGTTCTCGGCTTCGACGAGCCACGCCTCGGCGGCAATGGTCAGCGGGAGTTTCCACTTCGTCAGGTTGCTGCTGCTTCCGTCCAGCAGCGCTTCGATGATCTGCTTAAGACTGCGCAGGTTTTCACCGCGCGCGGAAAAGTTAGCGCTGCGCACATTGCGTTGCACATCGGACTGCACGAGTTGGATCAATTTCAGTCCCGGGCCACCTTCGCGAAACTGCTTGCTCATCCACTCGTTGGCTCTGGTCTTGGGCAGTTTAGCGACAAGCGTGAAGCCTCGTTTGATTCCGTCGAGCCGCTTGGTATCGTCCTCGATGGTTGCGATCAGTTTTTCATTTGCCCTCCACGCGGCGGACAAGTTCGGCGGACTCGGTTGGCCGCTCCACAGCTTGTGTAACAAGTCGGCGCGCATCTCGAGCGCCCAGTCCTCGTCGCTGTCTGGGACAAAGCTCAGCGCGATTTTGGCCTGGGATTTGGTTGCCAATGGCCGAAGCAGTTGCGCGGCACACTTGCGGCCGTCCGGTTGGTCGCCACCGAACTGGCCGATGCCGGTCTCTAGCTGCTTGGCCAGGCGAGACAGGTTCGGCTGACCCACGCCGCGCAGCAGATTGCTTAGGGAGGCAATATCGGCCTCGTTGGGCTCGGCCGGGGCCAGTTTCAAAATCTCGACAAAATCCTCCTGAGTGAGCATCGGGCGCGGTTTGTTGGTCGGCCGAATAGGAACCTTGGAGCCGCTTGGGATTGGTGGCGTGCTGATTGGAGGTGGTGTTGTGGACTGGGTGATTGGCAGTCGAAGCAGGGATGTAATCAGGTGGCGATACGCTTTTTCGACTGAGCTGTCGAATGGCAGTGACTTGATATGTTTGCCAAGTTCCTCCCAACTGCCGGCGTTGGCCAGGCGCCGGAAGCGCTCCGCCGCCGTCTTGGTTTTGTCCTTGGTCGGTTTGGCTTCTTTCTGTAGTTCGTCAACTGCCAAGAGGATGCCATCGGGCGTTCGGTCAAACTTCACCGCCGTCAACGAGGCGTGCAGTTTTTCCTGCGGCGTCTTCGGCTTGGGTGGGGTGGGTGCCTTGCGGGGAACCGGCCGAACGGCTTGAAGGTCGGGGGCGTTTGTTGGGAGGGTCGTCTCCGCCGGTGTCGTGATAGCGCTTTTGGACGGCAGACGGCGAATCGGCTTCGGAGGCACACTGGGCTTCACCCTGACGGCGGGAACGATGCGCTTGGCTGGTGATGGCTTGGCGGGCGCTTGGCCAAGCGCAACGATCGGCAGCACAACACAACCAAGCAGTTGGATGGTGAAACGGAGTGGCATCTTGGGAGTTCTGTTGGAGTAAAAAAGAGCCGACTTACGTCGGCTGCTTTGGTTAAAAAACTTTAATGTGCGGAAAGTGATCAGGAGCCTTTGCCGTCTGGGCGTTTGCCGACGCTGGCACCGCGGGCGTCCTCCTTCTTTTTCATGTCTTTCGGCTTGTTGCTCTTCTTTTGGCCTTGGCACTTCGAGCAGACGTTTTTGTTGCCCTCGCACTTCTTTGGCAGCGGCAATGCCTGCACCTCGGACAAATCCATGCGCGCCAAGCGCACTACGGCCTCGAGATTTTTCTGGTGATCCTCCGAGGGCTTGGCATCGGTCTTGTCGGTTTGCTCGGCGAGTAGGCGGAAGTTTTGGCGCGCCTTATCGAGTGGCTCCATCCATTCCTTCTTCTCGGCCAACTCGAGGCGCATCAGCCAGCCGATGTGGTACTGCGCGTTGGCAAGTGAGGAGCGAACTTTCTTTTCCAGCGCCTTGTCGCTGCCCTTGGCCGTCTCATCGAGGAGATGCTCCATCGCAAGCATGGCTTCCGGCAGTTCGCCGACGTGGATGCGGGCGTTGGCGCGGGCGAGTTGCAACTGATGCCGCTTGGCAGTCTCGGAATCCGGCAGAGCGGCGAGGGCATCGTTGTAGGAATCGATGGCCTGTTGCCATTGCTCGCCGGCTTCGAAGTCCAGCGCGGCCTGAATGCTTGTCTTGGCTTCCTCGCGCGCAAGACCGGCTTGGCCGGGGCCGAAGTGGAAGGCCAGCAACGCCACAGGGGCGAGCGCCCACAGGAAGATGAGAAGGTTTTTTTTCATGATATCCCTTAATGTTTAAGCTGTTATTAAGCTTATTTTGCTCGACGACTCCGTCCACTCTGCCACGGGCTCCCGAAGAACGCAAGGCACACGGGCAACAGCGACAGCAGTCCGGCACCGGTGGCCACGCAGCCCAGCGCCAGCTCGCGGCGACCCTTTTCGCCGGGGTCGACGAGGTTGCGCACACCGGCCAATTCAGCCAGTTGCGCGGTGGGAATCTGCACGTCGTTGACATCCACATACTCGCCGCCCAGGCGCTTGGCCAACTGCCGAAGGACGCGGGCGTTTTGGCGCGACATGTGGCCGTCGATGAACACGCCGCGTCGCGGATCGCCGACACCAGCGACGAGCACTTTGTTGATGGATGGTGGCAGCTGGGGCAGGCCGGTGTCCGGCACCGTGTCGCCATCGCTGACGACCAGCAGCGTCGTGCTCCCCGGCTCCCAGCCTTTGGCCAGGCGCACCGACTCCTCGAGGCCGTCGATGAGGCTCGTCTTGCCAGGATCAAACGCCATGTCGAGCGGCAAGTCGTTGAGGATGTTCTTGACGACGTTCAAGTCGTAGGTGTCCACCACGACCGGCTTGGCACCGGTGAAAAACGCGACGATGCTGATTCGCACCTGGTCGAGCGCAATCCGCTCGAAAAGTGACAGCAACACCTTGGCTCCGCGCTGGGCGCGCGTGCGTTTATTTTGTTTGCCGGAATCGAAACCGCCGTCGTCAAGCTGCATGCTCGGTGACACATCCCAAGCGATGACCAGGTGCCGGTAGCCGCCGTCGGGAATCTTGTCGTAGCTTGCCACGCGCGGCCGGATGAAAAACAGCGTGACCAAGCCCCAAGCCATCGCGGTCAGCGCGAGCACCCGCAGCGGCGGCGCGAGGCGTGTCCACAGCCGCGCTTGGCCAAGCGGCCCGAACGCCAGTCGAGCCACCCGCCGCGTGCGGCGTGCGTGCCACCCCTCCGCCAGCACGGCGAACACGCCGGTGCCAAGCGCCACCCAAATGGCCAAGGTCGCCGCGTCCGTCGTGATCTCAGGAATGTTCATCGGTTCGTCACCATGGCGTGAATCTTATGCCGAAAAGAGAGAGCAACTGTAGGCCGAGCAGCGACAGGCCGGCGAGGGCGAACGGGCGGAAGTTGTCGGCCGGGATCGGTGTCTCCGGCTCGAACTTGGCCGGGCGCATCGAGTCGATTCGTTCGAACACCGTCTGGAGCGCGGCGGGGTCGCCCGCGATGAACGCCTCGCCGCCGGTGCGGGCTGCGATCTCGTACACCTCCTGCTGCGGCTGGCCGCTGGCCACGTGGATGTAATACAGCACGATGTCGTCACCGCGCAGGTCGCCGGCGAGTTTATTCCCCTGTCCGCGCAGGTCGGCGCTCATGCCGTCGGAAATCAGGACGATCATCCGGTCGCCCTCCGGCCTGTTAGCGAGGATGCGGTGCACTGAGCGCAGCGCGAGGCCGATGCGTGTGCCTCCCATGTACGACGGCATGGCTTCGGGCTTCATGAACGGCGCGGAATGTTTGAGCGCGGAGAGATCCTGAGTGAGCGGCACCCAGTGCAGCACCTCGGTGCCGAACAACGTCACGCCGAACGCATCGCCCTCGCGGTGGCCGACAAATTCCTGCAACGCCTCGACCGCCTTGTCGCTGCGCCGCCCGTCGCCGAACGTCGCCGTCATGCTGCCGGACACATCGAGCACGAGCTCGATGTTCGTCAGCACGCGTTGATTGCCCTGGCTGAGCGGACGCTGCGGCCCGGCCAGCAGCACGATCGCCACCGCCAGCAACAGCGGCGGACCGAGGTTGGCAATCTTGACGATGCCCTCGAGCCATCGGCCGCGCTTCGCGCCGGCGTGGTCGAACGGCATCGCAAGAGTCGTGCCGCGCCGCCGCCATTCCCAAACCAGCAGCAGCACTGGCAGCGCCAGCAGGACCAACACGGTTGGAAAGGCGAAGGTCATTCGGGGCAGCGGTATGGAGCAAGCAGGGCGGGAATGTCTACCGTGGCCGTCCCGGGTGGGCGGTGCAGCCAATCCTCGAGGCCGTGCAGCAGCGGGCCGGCCTCGTCGTGCACCTTGAGTTGGTGGTGCAGTTCGGCCACATCGCCGTCCTCCGGCAGGCCAAGCCGCTCGCGCCAGTGAGAGAAAACCATCCGCTCGAGCCGCGCGCGCCCGTCGGTGTCGAGCGTACCGTTGGCGGCCTGCTCGACGAGCGGTCGCAGTCGATCGGACAGGTCCGGTCCGTCGTCGCCGTCCACTTGGCCAAGCGACGTTTTCTTTTTGCGGCCAAGCAGAAACAACGGCCAAGCGGCGATGAACCACACGCCGCCCAAGCCGATCAGCCAGACGGTGTAACTGCCGGGCAATGACACGCCGCCGGGTTTGTCCTCAATCAGTTTGCCGTCGTGATTCTCGGGCAAAATGCCGCTGATGTGCACCGGGATCGGCGGGAGATTGGTCGGTGCGGTGCCGTCGGCATTGCGGAGGTATTGGGCCAGATCGTACTCGCCCGGCACGAAGCCGAAGTAGCGCAGGTCGTACCGCTTGTCGGTGCCGTTTGAGAAAACGTCGTGAATGCGCAGGATGATCTTGGATTTGTCGCCGACCGGCGCGGCCTCGAGTTTTTCGCCGGGCAGCACGACCCTTCGGCTGCCCTCGATGCCAACCGGAATAGCCTCGGGCGGGGCGTTAGTCTCCTGTGCAGTCGGCTTGGCCAAGCCGGCGAAAGCGGTGGCGGCAACGAGTCCAAGCTTGGCCAGACGGTAATTCATCGTGCGCCTCTCCCGAGGTTGTCGCGTTTTCGCAGGAAACCACGAAGTTTGTGGAGGAACGGTTCGTTCACCGGCAGCTCAAGGTGGTCGATCCCGCCCCGGCGCAGCTCGGCGGAGGTGTCGTGGTCGCGGAACCACTGGCTCCAGCCGTGGCCGACAAACGCCTCGCCGGTCTCGGCTTCCTCTCCGCGAAAAACACCGGCGCGCAACCGGCCGCGCTCGGCGGGATCGGTGAGTTGCAGCGCGACGCAGTCGTGCTCCTGCGCAAGGCGCTTAAGCCGATGCGTGACGCCCGGCTGCCGGAGGTCGCTCAGTACAATGAGCATCGCGCGATTCGTGAGCACTGCGGAGAGTTGATCGAGTTTTTCGGCGAGCGTGGTCTGTTCGTCGAACCGGTAGTGGCGCAACTGGTGCAGCCAGAGAAACACGCGGTGCCGCGACAAACTGGGCCGAGCGTCGAGTGCGCGTTCGCCGCAGCCGACAACGCCGACCGGGCTCATGCGATCTAGCGCAGCCAACGCCAGCCCGCCGGCGATCTGCACTGCCCAAGCGTATTTGCTCACGCCGGTCGAGGCGACGCACATCGAGCCGGAGGTGTCGAGGAGCAGATGAATCGGCATCTGCTTGGGTGCCTCGTATTCCTTGATGAACGCGCGGCCCATGCGGGCGGTGACGCGCCAGTCGATCTGTTTCACCGGGTCGCCGGCCTCGTACGGGCGGCTCTGCGCGTACTCGATGCCAGAGCCGGTGAACGGCGACGAATCGGTGCCGTACTGCAGACTGTCGGCCAGTCGGCGAACGGCGATGGCGAACTGGCGTCCGTCCAGTCCGTCGCACGATTCGAGGCTGCCGGTGAGGGGGTTCATCTGCGCTTGGCCGGGCGGCGGGCCGGTCAGCCGGCCTCGGAGAGAATTTCCTTGAGCACGCTCACGCCGGAGACGCCCTCGGCCAGCGCCTCGTACTTGAGCCGGATGCGGTGCAGCAACACGTCCTCGGCCAGCGCGTACAGATCCTCCGGCACGACGTAGTCGCGGCCGTGGATGAAGGCGCGCGCGCGGGCGGCCTGGATCATCGCCAGCCCGGCGCGCGGGCTGCCGCCGATCTCGATGCTCGGGTGGCGGCGCGTCCGGCGCACCACCTCGACGGTGTGTTTTTGGAACACATCACTGACGTGCACCTCCTGCACGGCGGCCATCATCTCGACGAGGTCGGCGACGGTGGCCACCGGTTTTTTATCGAGCAGATCAAACGCCGTGCGTGGCACTGCGCCGCCGTCCGTCCGCTGGAGGCCAAGCGCGAGGCTGCGCCGAAGCACGTCCTCCTCCTCGGCACAGGACGGGTAGTTGAGTCGATGGCATAGCATGAAGCGATCGAGCTGCGCCTCCGGCAACTCGAACGTGCCGCTCTGCTCGATAGGGTTTTGCGTGGCGATGACGAGGAACGGTGCGGGCAGCGTGTGCGTCTCGTTACCGATGGTGACTTTGCGCTCCTGCATCGCCTCGAGCAGCGCGCTCTGCACCTTGGGCGCGGCGCGGTTGATCTCGTCGGCGAGCAGCAGGTTGGTGAAGATCGGGCCAAGATGCGTGCGAAACTCGTTGTTGCGCTGGTCGAGCACCTCCGAGCCGAGGATGTCCGACGGCAGCAGGTCGATGGTGAACTGCACGCGGCTGAAGCGCAGGTCGATCGCGTTGGAGATCGTCTGCACCAGCAGCGTCTTGGCCAGGCCGGGCACGCCCTGCAGCAGCAAATGGCCGCCGGTGAACAGCGCGATCAGCAGCCGCTCGACGACCGTGTCCTGCCCCACCACCACCTCCGCCACGCGCTGGCGGACGTCCTTCACGAGATTGGTCTGAATCGTTTCCATATTTTTAAAGTGAGCCTCTTGGGCAAGAGGAAGTTTTTGTGGTGAGGAGCTTACGCCCACAATCCCGCTTGGCCAAGCGCCGGATACGAAATACCTGTTGCCAACTGCAGACTCGGGGCATAGCTTTCACTCCGTGAATCGATCCCGATCAAATCGCTCCGGTTCGGCTCCGCTTGGTTTCACTCTGATCGAGTTGCTGGTAGTGATCGCGATCATCGCGATATTGGCTGGGCTGCTCCTGCCGGCTCTGGCCCGGGCGAAGGAGAAGGGGCGATCCACCGCCTGCCTAAACAACCACAAGCAAATCGGCTTGGCCTTCATGATGTACGTGGATGACTTCGAGACGTTCCCGATCCACCCGACCTGGTCGACATGCGGCGGGAAACTTGGCCTTGGCCCCGGCTACCAAAGCAACAACAAGGCTCTCGCCGGCTTCGACAAGCGGCCGCTCAACAAATACACGTCCACTGCGGAAGTGTACCGCTGCCCGAGCGACGCCGGCGACGTGCTGCACCCAGAACACTTCCCCAAAACCAAGCCGGACATGGAAAAAACCTGCTTCAACTACTACGGCACAAGTTACCTCGTGCAGTGGTCGTGGGACGGATTTGGCGTCCAGCACGTCACCGCTGCCCCGGGCCAAAAGGCATTGACCGAGTCCGATTTGGCCAAGGGGCCGACGACGAAAATAATCCAGGCCGACTGGCCGTGGCATGGCAACCGGATCGAAAAATCGCAGAAAACCCAGTGGCATAAACTGGGAGTGCGCGGATTGAACACTCTCTTCGGCGACGGCCACGCCGCGATCTTCGTTTTCCCGAGGGACTTGCACAACTGGGGAGGCCGCAAGCCCGACCCAGCGAATGGTTTCTGGTAGGCCAAGCGCGGGGAGTTTCAAGTTTACAGTTTCAAGGTTGAGACGCAGATGAACGCAGATCAAGCGGATGCACAGGATAAAAATTCATCGGATCCGAAAAATCAGCGTTCATCTGCTTCCCAAATCCTCTACTTAAATTTTGCTTTAGGGGCTCGTAATTAGAGCCGCCAATTAAGGAGTTTTTGTTTTTCATTTAATTTAAGTTAGCCATAAATACCCTAACTACAGGTATTCATTATATATTTTTTGTCAGATTGTTCTGCAGTTTAATTAATTATTAAACTGCAGTTCGAAAAGGCGAGCTACCAATTGAACGTTCCGGAGAAAATCCTAAGGATAAATCCAGATACTTTAATCGGTATCTGCGGGTTGAAGAGCTAACTTAAAGGAGGAGCGCGCTGTTTAATTAGTTTAGCGCAGGCATTAGGGAGTGAAATCTTGGTTACAGAGAACTGAAATTCTGCATAATTAATGTACTCCCAATTTGCAGAAATGCTGGACTCTGGAAGAATTAGTCCCTGAGAAAAAATATCTACGGGGCAATATTGATCATTTTCCCACGGCTTCTCATCATTAGACGATTCGCTATTACTATGATCTGCACA
>JABGZB010000287.1 GCA_018674955.1 Verrucomicrobiota bacterium
CGCCCATGCGCGAATGGATCGTTAACTACATCGAAGCCGAAAAAGCCGCGCTCGACTCCATCCCGGTCGAGCAGGTCGAGTCGATCATCCTCAAATTCAAGGAAGCCCACGCCGAGGGTCGGCAGATTTTCCTGTTTGGCAACGGCGGCAGTGCGTCCAACGCATCGCACTTCGCCACCGACTTGGGCAAAGGTTCGTCCGATGCGCTGGGCAAACCGTTCAAGGTTTTATCGTTGAACGACAACGTGAGCTGGATGACCGCCATCGGCAACGACTACTCTTATGAGGATATTTACCTGCGCCAACTCGAAAACTACGCCCAAGCCGGGGACATCGTGCTGACGATGAGCGTGAGCGGCAGTTCGCCGAACTTGGTGAAGGCCTTCGAGTGGGCCAACGACAACGGCCTGCACACCATCGCGCTCGTTGGCGGCAAGCGAGGCAAGCTGGCCGACTTGGCCAGCGAAACGATCGTGATCGACGACACCCACTACGGCCGAGCCGAGGACTGCCAAATGGGCATCGCCCACATGCTCTGCTACGCCTTCATGGAAGTGGAGGAGTTGAAAAGCTAAGGCATTTCTAGTTTCGACAAAAATGGCCCGGCAATTGCCGGGCCTTTTTGCTTTTGAAACTATCGGATTTATTACGCTCCCATGTCGTCTTCGAAGGAGCCTTCGGCGACCGGGAAGCAGAGATGGTCGCGGACGTACTGGATGCCCTCGATGGCGGTGGCGTCCGCGTCGCGGTACGCGCTCTCGGTCTCGGCGATGAGAGGGGCGGTCTCGGTACCCATGATTTTGTTGTATCTCGCGGGGTAGCCGATGTTGATGAGCATCTCGACGTAGCGGACCATGTTCAGGTCGCCGCTGCCGAGGTCGGTGAACTGCATCGCTCGGTTGTGCCAGTCACCGTCCATGCGCCGCAGCGGCACCCCGGGGCGGATGACGAAGTTCTTCACGTGGCAGGCGTACACGCGGTCGCGCACGGCGGGGTGGGTGAAGCGCGTTTCCCAGTCTTCGCCTTCCCAGCAGTGCGACGGGTCGGCGTTGACGCCGAGGCATTTGTCGCCGTCGCAAATCTCGACAAGCCGGCCGAACTCCTCCGCGCACATCGCGGCCGTGCCGGGGTGGATTTCGTGAGCGAGACGGATGCCGAGGCTGTTGGCGTGCGCGCGAATCTTGGCCGTCTTTTCAACGAAACGCTCCTCACCGGCCTTGACGAGGTCGAAGCCCGGCCCAGCCCAGAAACCCCACGGATAGCCGGTGGCCAATTCCCAGCCGTGGGAGACGCCCCAAAACATCGGCAGGATCTTCAGGCCCAACTCGGCGCACAAATCCATCAGGCGCAGGATGTACGCCTCGTACCATTGCTCAAGGTCCTCCGGGCTCTTGTCCTGGTTCGGCCCGTGGATGAACGGGTGGCCGCTCTTGGTGCCGGTCCACGAGCTGGTATGCACCCAGAATGCGCAGTGCCCGCTCACGCCGTCGAGCTTGAGGCCGTGTTTCTCGAACGTGTCGCGGATGTCCTGTGCGCTTTTGAACGCCTCGCCGGTGTCGCCATCTTCGAACATGTAGTGGCTTGGCTGTGCGCCGGCGGCCCCTGCCTCCTTGGAGAAGGCGAGGAAGCCCTCGAGCCCCTTACCGCCATGCTGCGCCCCCTCGATACTGCTGTGATAAATCGGTTTTGCCATGATTCTACGGTGTGTTGAGTCAAAAGTTTCGTGTGAAACGGCCGAGACATTAAGCGCAAAGCCGTTCCCAATGCAATCAACTTCCCGGCAGTAGTTTGTTGAGTCGCTTAGCCAAGCGCTTGGTTTCGTGGGGGTCTTTGGTTAGGTTGTACAGTTCGGGTTCGGTGGCGTTGGTGCTGGGTTTGTGGCGGAGGAACGGCTTGTCGCCGTCTTCGTCGGTGAAGTCAAAGATCGGCAGCAACCCTTCGCGGCCGATTTTCAGTACTTCGTCGCCGTGGCGGCCCCTGCGCTTAGGATCGCCGTGGGTCATACCGTGGGTGAAGCCGCCTCGCGAGTAGTGGCCTTGCCACCATTTGCCGGACTGATGGCTGCCGTAGCCGCGCTTGAGCACGACGTTCGGCGGCTTGGCGGCGAAGGTGCCAGCGGCGAACAGCAATCCGGTGGTGAGTAAAAAGAGAGTGCGTTTCACGCGGTGCGAACCGCTGTTATCAGCCGCAAAAGTCAAAACCGGCGTTGCACGGCAAATGGGATTTGCTTTCGGCTGGGGCATCGGATTCACTGGCGGCGATGTTTTCGCACATAGTTATTTTCTGGACCAAGCCGGGCGTGGAGGATGCCGAGCAGCAATTGATCGACGGTATGAACAAATACCTGACCAATATTCCCGGGTTGATTTCGATCCACGTGGGCAAGTGCGCGCCAAGCGACCGGCCGGTGGTGGATCAGACTTACCAAGTTGGCTTAAACCTGACGTTCAAAAACAAGATCGATCAGGATACATACCAAGAGCACCCGCAGCACGTCGAGTTCGTCGAGAAGGTGTTCAAGCAAGTTTGCGACCGGGTGATCGTGTACGATTTTGGCGATATGGAATAGCCGGGAGTAATTATTTATCCGGCGATCGAACAATGGCTTTTACAAAAAAACATTCGGTGGTTCACCCTCTCCCAGCGGGAGAGGGTTGGGGAGAGGGAGAACGCTTTACGATCTCAATACCATGAGATTCATGGTTAATTCGTTGGAACATTAAACCACAAACCAAGTGCAGGATCCGTTCATTTACAACTTCGTCTGCGGCGGCGCGATCTTTGTGTTCGGCCTCGTGCTTGCCTGGCGGCAGGGCAGCCTTGGCTTGAGCGGGAAGGGCCGGCGCAATCTGTGCCTCGCGCTGGGTGTGTTCAGTTTTTATTTCATCCTGCAGGCGTTCCTCCAATACAAGGCGCCTGGCATGCCCTCCGCCGAGCCGGCCGCGTACCGCCCAACGCCAGCCAGCGAGGCGGCGGTCGATCCCGAACAGAGCTATCGCGGCGCGCCGGTCGATTATGCAATCATGATCGGTTACTTCGTGATCATCGTCGTCATGGGTGCGTACTTCGGTCGAAAGATGAAATCGACCGAGGATTTTTTCTTCGGCGGCCGGAAATTTGCCTGGTGGCTGATCGCGTTCAGCATGATCGCCACGACGATTGGCTCCTATAGTTTTTTGAAGTACTCGAGCAAGGGCTACGAGTACGGGCTATCGAGCACGCAGACGTATAGCAACGACTGGTTTTATTTTCCGCTGCTGCTGTTTTGCTGGCTGCCGATTTTGTATTTCTCCCGCGTCACATCGATCCCCGAGTATTTTGGGAAGCGCTTCAACACGAAAGTCCGGTTTTGGGCGACGGTGTGCCTGATGGTGTATATGGTCGGCTACGTCGGCGTGAACCTGTTCACGATGGGCAAGGTGCTGCACCATTTGCTCGGGTGGGATATTTTTGTCGGCGCGGTGATCGTGGCACTGGTGTCGATGTCGTATGTGTCGAGCGGCGGGCAGACGAGCGTGATCATGACCGACCTTTTCCAGGGGGTGATGCTGCTCGTCACCGGAGGGCTGATTTTGGGATTGGGCTTTGCGTACCTCGGCGGTTTCGATGTGTTTTGGGACAACCTGCCCGGCGACTCGCGGAAGGTGTTTCATAATTTCAACAGCGATCCCGGCTTCCCGAGCGTCGGCATTTTCTGGCAGGACGGCTTGGCCAACTCGATCATGTTCGGCTTTCTGCATCAGGGGACGATCATGCGCTACATGTCGGCGCGATCGTTCAAGGACTGCAAAAAGGCGGTGGTGACGCACTTGGTTGTGCTGATGCCGCTGGCGGCCTGCGTGGTCGGCGGCGCGGGTTGGTTGGCCAAGGCCCTGGCCAACCACGGCGATCTGCCTACCAGCATGCCGGCTGGTGAGTCGTTTTACGCCGCTACGCAACTCATCAGTCAGCCGGGCATTTTCGGGCTGATTTTGGCGGCGATGATTGCCGCGCTGATGTCCACGGTGGACACGCTCATCACCGCGATCTCCGCCGTGTGGGTGAACGATGTGCACAAGCTCTACATCAAAAAGGACATGACCGACCGCCAGGCGCTGACGGTGGCACGGTTGACGGCGGTCGGCGCGACGCTGGTGGGCATCATCCTCGTGCCAGTGTTCATGAATTTCGACTCGATCTACAACGCGCACGGGGCGTTCACGGCGGCGGTGACGCCGCCGCTGGTGGTGACGTTTATCTTGAGCGTGTTCTGGAAACGATTCACCGCGCCGGCGGCTCTGGCCACGTTGGTGGTGGGGCTTTTTGCCATCGCCCTTTCGTTCTTCGTGCCGGAGGTGATCACGCCATTCGCGCACGGCGTGCCGATGGGCGATGCCGGCGACGGGCTTTTCGCCGGGGTCAAGCAGTACAAGTTCATGCGGGCCTGTTACGGTCTGACGATCTGCGCGGTGGTGGGCGTCGTGGTGTCGTTCTTCACCCGGCCGGAGACCAAGTCCCTGACCGGCTTGGTTTGGGAGAAAAGTTTTTATCGCTCCCTCAAGACAGATTGACCGCCATTGCCAAACGCTTAGTTTTGGGTTGGCTCGGTTGAATGGAGTGAGTAGCTTTGCCGTGTACGCTTGGACAGTGAATCCGATTATGTTTTTCTGCATGACTTTTGCCCGACATATCTGCCTGGTTGTTTCGGCCGCGTTGGTTTTCTTCGCTTGGCCAAGCGGCTTGATTGCGGCTGAGATCGACTTCTCACGTGACATTCGGCCGCTGCTCAGCGACAACTGCTTCGCCTGCCACGGCCCCGATGCCACGCAGCGCAAGGCCGATCTGCGGCTCGACACCCGCGACGGCGCCTTGGCCGAACTCGACGGCACCACGGCGGTCGTGCCCGGCAAGCCAAGCGAGAGCGAACTGGTCGCCCGCATCATCACGGACGACGAGGACGACCTCATGCCGCCGCCCGACTCGGGCAAGAAACTCGATGCCACCCAAAAAGCGCTGCTTCAGCGCTGGATCGCCGAGGGCGCGGAGTACGACCTTCACTGGGCCTACAAGCCGGTCGCCCGCCCCGTGCCGCCCCGCGTCAAAAACGACTCGTTCGTCCTCAACGACATCGACCGGTTCGTGCTGGCGACGTTGCGGACAAAGGGCCACGAGCCTGCGCGGGAGGCCGACCGCCGTACGCTGATCCGCCGCCTGTCGTTCGACCTCACCGGACTGCCGCCGACTTGGGAACAAGTGCGGGCGTTTGTCGCCGACTCGTCACCGCGCGCCGTTGGCAAACTGGTAGACCGGCTGTTGGCCAGTCCGCATTACGGCGAGCGCATGGCGGTCCACTGGCTTGATCTCGTGCGCTTTGCCGACACCATCGGGTACCACAGTGACAACTTCATGGAAGTCTCCGCCTACCG
>JABGZB010000288.1 GCA_018674955.1 Verrucomicrobiota bacterium
AAGCCGGCCGAGAAACAGACTGTGGCCATGACCAAGTTTGGAGAACTGGATCGAAGTTATTTCCAGATGTTTGCCTTCACCTTTCTGTTCCGCCCTTGGCTGAAGGTGGTCGTGATTCTTTCCTGCGTTCTGCTCGGTCTGGTGCTACTGCTCTTTGCCTTGAAAGGCCTGGACGTCGTTGTTAAAAGCGCCGGAAAAAAAGCGAGCGATGAGGAGTGATCCGTGAAATCCGTATCCCAACTTGAAACCGAAAATGCAGCACGGAAAACTACACTTCAAAGTGTTGGCTCGACAGCTGCGCCCCCCCTCTCCCAACGGGAGTGGGGGGGGGAGAGGGAGAACGCGTTTCACAATGAACGATGCAAGACGGAACCTGTTTCACGATAATTGAATCCCACTTGAAACTGAAAACTGAAAACTTGAAACTCTAAATCATGTTTCAAACCATTTCATGGGTGAGCCTAAGCCTCGTTCTCGCAGGGATCGTGGTACATTGGATCGCGTCTCCCAGCTCGCTCTTGGCCAAGCGGGAGGCGCCGGATGCCGGTGGCCGTCCTTCGTCGGGTTGCGGCGTTGGCAAACTATCCACCTTGGCCTGCGCAGTGGCTTTTGGAAGTCTGTTCATTCTATTTGTCACTGGCTTTGGCGGTCGCCTGCTGCTTGGCGAGGCGATCCACGGCTACACCCTCATGGTGCACGTTGGACTCGCCCCGGTATTCGTCATCAGCGCCGGAGTGATGTTGGTCGCTTGGAGTTACCAATGCGGCCTGAACGAGAACGACAGGCGCGGATTGGCCAGCCTACTATGCTTAAGAAAAACAGCCAAGGCTGACACGGTGAACCTTGGCTGGAAACTGACCTTCTGGCTGGCGATGGCCCTCGTGGTGCCGGTGAGCCTCTCGATGGTGCTGGGTATGTTTCCGATCTTCGGCACCCACGGACAGGAGACACTGCTCTGTCTGCACCAATACAGCAGCCTCGCGCTGACACTCGTGGCCATGATCCACGTGTACCTCGTCATCCGCCGCAAAGCACTCTGCTCTTAAGCGCAAGATTCTTTGTTCTAGCGACTTCCGACTGTTGACTCGGAGACTTCTCATCGGCCTTACAACTGGCTTCTTCCCGGTTGTGGAACAGGCTACCCCCGTTGACGTTCGAGCATGCCGGCAGGGATTACCGCCTGACCGATGTCTATGGCGAAGCCGCGATCAAGATTCTTGCTTAAATCACTGCGCCCGGCCAAGCGCAAGAAAACCTGCGGTTAACCTGATTCAGTCCCTGTCCCACATAGCCAAGGGGTGGATTGGGTTGTCTAATTATAAGTGGCGTTTATATCTGCTCCCACTATTCTCCAATAATAAAACACTCAAGACATTATCCGTTCTATTTATTTTTACTCTTTGATTTAATGATCCAATGCAGCCCTTCAATGAGATGTTGGTGACCGAACTTGGTGTCCAAAGATTTCACCTCATGTCCTAGTTCGGTGTAGAAAAAACGACCGCCTTCGAATTCTCGAATCCAGCTGACCGGATGATCTATACCCATGGGCTTCCCTCCGCGGGTTTTAAAAGCATCACGAACAGGATCGTAAGACTTTTCATCGACCCGTAGCAGGACTCTTACACCGGACAGACCGGTGACCGACTTGTCGTGGTTTGTCCAGTCGGCGGTGTAATCAAATGTGGGGCCAAAGCCTTTTACCGCCGGATGATTTTTATTTTTCTTATCAACGATCAGCTTGGCTTTCACAAATTCCGAGTCGCTATTGAAGCCGCACCCAACCAGTTCCGTCCACCATGGCCAAGTGTTGTGGTGTACTGCAGCGGCGTGTAGCCCCATGATTCCTCCACCTGCGTGATACCAGTTTTTCAACTGCTTTCGCTGTTGATCATTGAGCGTTTTACCGATGTCAGTGGTGCTGTTGAAAATAATCGCTTGGTAGTTATTCAATCGACTGAAATCTTCCGGTGATTCTGTGACGTCCATTTGGATATTATGCTTGGCCCCGAGTCGAACGAGAAACCCGTTAAGCTCCGGCAAAGCAGGATGACGATACCAGGCTGTTTTTGAGAAAATTAAGACACGCTGAAGTTTGCCCTTTTTTGATTTATATTTATCATCTTCTCCATCGTGTGCGACAAGATTGCAGGTGGTTGAGCCAAGTAGCAATAACCCCGTCAGGAGCGTTCCAATAATGGGAGATGCCGAAATCATGTAAGACGATCTTGCAGTTTTGGGCGAACCTTGCAAGCCGAATGAACGAATCCTTTAACTCTGATTGCTGTGTTTAGGAGGTGTTTCATTTGCCTTCAGCTTTTAATTCTTCACCCGTCTTTCCGCCGTGTTTGCGGAGGAGTAGGGCAGTTAACTTTTTATCTTCTTTGGCTGAAGTTTCCTGGCCCTCGAAGGCATGGAGTCAAGCGCACCCTTGAGAAGTGTTCGTGCTGCATCAGCCTCTTTGTCCCTACCGGGGTTGATCGGCGTTTCTTCATGGCGATCACTTGTTGCGTAAAGTGTCCCATCCCGGTACAGCTTGAAGTGTTGATTTTGGGTCCAGATAATTTCCAATCCATTGATGCCCTGGCCGTGATTCTTGGCAGCTAGAGCGAACTTTGGATAATAATACTGGAAAATCCACTTCCTGGGATTGCCGGTTTGGCCGAGACACTGTGGCCAGAAACTGCGGCCATCAAGTTCGACATTGGGTAATTTGGCCCCGGTGATCCCAGCAATCGTCGGCATCATGTCCGAAAAATCAACCAAGTCATCACTCACAACACCAGTAGGAACAGTGCCCGGGCAGCTTATGATCAAAGGTGAATGAGACCCGCCCTCGGTGGCGAAAGCTTTTTCCCCGGTGCGTTGTTCCCCTCCGAAAGGATAAGTGAGGCTGCGGTGAGTGCCATTGTCGGTTGTGAAAATGACAACCGTGTTTTCCCGAAGACCGTGGCTTTTAAGCGCGTCAACGATTTTGCCAACAAGTTTGTCAGCGTAGAGGGTCATGCCTCTAAAATTCTCCAGCGCCTCACCTTTGGCTTGTGCGGTTTTGCCATCAGTGCCGACATTATCGGGTGACTTGGGGAAGGGGGAGTGAACGAGCACCATGGGGTAGTAGGCAAAGAAAGGTTTGTTCTTGTTCCTCCCTATAAAATCGATCAGGAAGTTGGTGAATATGTCGGGGCCGTAGTCATCTTTGCCTGTCTGCAGCAATTTCCCGTCCTGCATAATGCTCGGATTCCAATAGCGCGAACGCTCGGTCCCGGGGTAATTCCATAGACAATAGGTATCAAAGCCGCATGCAGGGGCAAGGGTGCCACGATTGCCTCCGTGAAGCTGCCATTTGCCGGCAATAGCAGTGGCGTAGCCAGCCTGCTTCATCATCGTCCCGAAGGTGATCTCATCCCTGTCCAGGGTTCCGAATTGAACGTAATTCCGGATGCCGTCGCGGCCGGTCATTATCTTCACCCGACTGGGAGTGCAAACCGGCTCGGAATAGCAGTGGTTGAACTTGGCTCCAGTACGTGCCAGTGCATCCAATCGGGGGGTTTTAAAGAAAGTACTGCCGTAGCAACCATAGTTATCAACGGC
>JABGZB010000289.1 GCA_018674955.1 Verrucomicrobiota bacterium
CCGTGCAGAATCCACGCTACCAAGACAAGGCTGATGGCCAGTTTCAGCGTGAGGCGCAGGGCGTTGGAAGCGGATTTCAATCCTCTCCCCAGATGGATTTCAGGTGGGCGACGCCCTCCCTCGCGGCGTCCGGCTTGAGGCTCGGGCTCAGTTCGAAGACCTTGATGTGTTCCGGCTTCACGAGGTGCTTGAGCCCCTCGTAATCAATCATCCCCTGGCCCGGCGGGCGGTGATCTCGGGCAGGGAACTGCACGTCGTGAAGGTGAAAACCGCCCAAGCGCCCGGTCATCGACTCGAGATGCAGCCGGTGGTGGATGAAGCCGAGGTTCTCCTTGATTTGCGCGTGGCCGATATCGTGCCAGTAACAAATGTTCGGATCTTCGAAGCGCTGAAAGAAAAAGTCCCAGTCGGTGTCGATGGGGATTTCCTCGAGCGACTCGCGGATCTCGATGCCGAGTTTGATGTTTCTCAAGCTCGACTGCTCGGCGATGCGTTCGAGCATTTCGTAGGCAAGGTCGCAGTACTTGGTTTTCTTTTTCTCGCGCTTGATCTCGGCAGCCTGACAGAGTTTTTGGTATTTCGGCGTGTCCTGTTTTCCGGCCTCGAGCAGATCGATGAGCTTGTCGGTGTAGTTGCGCATGTCGATCTCGCCCATGTGCAGCACGATCAGCTTGGCCCCCAGCCGATCCGCCATCTCGATGGTTTTCATCGTGTGCTTGTAGGCGTTGTCGCGCTCGCGTGGGTTGGTGGAGGAAAACTTGAAGACGTTCGGGTTTGCGTGGTTGCACCCGATGGGCAGCGGACAGAAATTGTGCAGCGTGGAGATCTTGATCACGCCGGCCTCGAACGCCTCAAAAATACCGGGCACGAGACTCAGGCGAATCCCGTGGCTGAGTTCTGCGTACTCGAAGCCGAGGTCACGGATTTCCTCGAGCATGGCACGGCCATCGGTGTGGCGGTGAGAGTTCCAACAAGTGGAGAAGGAATACATAGTGCGGCAAAAAAATAGCCGGAAGCTGCCTGCCCGGCAACTTCCGGCAAAAAAAAGACAGGCGGATCAGTCGTCCGCGTGGCGAGTCTTCAACATCTGCGTGAACTTGGCCACTTTCATTTTGCGGCGTTTGCGCATGCTTGGCTTTTCGTAATAACGATTGTTGCGTGCGTCCTTAATCACGTTTTCGCGATCGAGCCGTTTTTTCAGTCGGCGCAATGCTCTGTCAAGCGGTTCGCCTTTTCTGATTCGTATTTCAGTCAAATGAGATTCACTTCCTTTCCTCAAGCTAAATGGGAGATATTTTTGCGCTTTCCCCCGAAAGCAGGGCGGAGGCTAGTGTCAGTTTGAGTGGCTGTCAACTTGGAATTCCGGGACAATATGTCACACTGCCAGAGTTGTTGTGGATAATTGTGGAAAACTGGTGAAAAACTATTCAACACATCCTCAAAAAAACCATTTTCAACTTAAAAACTGGCTGTTTTAAGACTTTTTTAACCGGTGCATAAACAAACAAAAAAGCGGCTTAAATGGCTAACATTGCTCAAGTTACGGTAAGAAAACAGGGCTTCAGCGTCCGAGGAACTGGTCGCGGCCGGCGACCAGCGCGGCCATTTTTCGATCGGCCACGCTACGAGGCAACATCCAAAAGCCGCAATCGGGATGTACCCACTTGATCCGCTCCATACCCAAGACGTTTACGGCGTGCTCGATTCTGCCGGCGATCACGTCGGTCGGCTCGACTTCGTTGCCTTTTATGTCCACCACGCCGACGCCGAGTTTGGTTTCCGTTTTCAATTCTTTGAACGCCTCCAGTTCATCATAGCCGCGCCGCGCGAACTCGAGTACGAGATGATCGACGTCCAGCTTGTTGAGGAACGGCATCAGGTCTTTCCAATACCCTTTTTGGATCGACTGCCCGCCGTAGTTGCCGAAGCAGAGGTGCAGTGCTTTCTCGCCTTGGACGCCGCCCAGCGCGAGGTTGAACGGCTCGTGCGCCCACTCGGCATCCTCGGCGTGGCCGGTCAAGTGGGCCTCGTCCATTTGGATCACCGGCGCGTCGATCGACTCAACCTGTTTGCGCAGCACCTCGGCGAGCGCCATCGTCAGCGCGCGAATGTCTCCGTGCTGCCGGTCGACCAATGTGCGGGCCAGCATGTACGGCGCGGTGAAGGTGAACATTGTGTCCGCGCTGGACAGCCCCCGGAAGAGCTGCCAATCGCGCGGCAGATTCAGAGTGCCCTCGGTGAGTGGCCCCTCGACGACGCCGGCCGGTTGGGCACGAAAGCCCATCCGCTGCTCGGCGGCAAACTGGGCCAAGTCCTTCCGCGAGAGAGCCGACGCGATGCCGCCCATCGGCCGGATGAAATAGTCGATCATGCCGTTGGTCTCCGGGTGGCTCACGTCGAAGCGCGACAACTCACCGTCGGAGACCAAGTCGATCCCGGCCAGTTCCTGCGTCTTGAGCACGACGAGGATGGCATCGCGCAGGGCGGGTGCGGAGGGGTTGGCGGCGAGCCACGACGGAACGGGGTAGCTGCCCACGACCTTGGTTTTGATTTCAGGTTTGGCCATTGTTTATACGGTAAAAGGCTCGGGAATAATGCTGGCCAAGCGCTTGGCTGTCGAGTGCGCGCTTGCCCAAGCACTCAAGGTAGGGCGTGCTGTCCCCAGCGCGCCGCCCCGATACGAGTACGAATTGGTTGCAACGGACGGCTGGGACAGCCATCGCTACCTTGGCCAAGTGCGTCAAACGGTACGGGCCAACTCGGCGCGCAGCTTGGCCAAGGGGTCGCTCCAGTCGCCGAGCTTGGCTTGGCGGAATAGGCGCATCGACGGGTACCATGGGCTGTCGCTGCGGCCAAGCATCCAGCGCCAATCGGGGGCGGCGGAGAGGAGCAGCCAAGTCGGTTTGCCCAGCGCACCGGCCAAGTGGGCCACGGCGGTGTCGATGGTGATGACGAGGTCGAGTTGCTCGATGAGCGCCGCCGTCGAGGCGAAGTCGTCCATCAACGGCGACAGGTCAGCGAGCTTGTTTTCGGCGTCGGCGCGGGCGGGATCGTGGGAGGCATCACCGAGTTGGAGGGAGAAAAACATGGTGCGTTCCTGCTCGAGCAGCGGCAGCAGTTGCTCGAACGGTACGCTGCGGCGGTCGGGGTTGTGGCTGCCGGACCCGTGCCAAGTCAGCCCGATACGGAAGACGCCTTTTGTGGCCGGCAACTCGACGCCGCTTTGGCTTGGCGCGGTGAGGTACGGCACCGTGCCGGGAATGTTGTCCAGCGTGGTGCCGAGGATTCGAGGCAGGCTGAACAGCGCCTGATGGCTGTTGAAGATCACCCTCCCGGCATTGCCGGTGATGACTTCGCTGACGCCGGGCGCATTGGTGAGAAGCCGCGCGAGCGCCGGGGGACAACCGACTTTCACGGTCGCGCCCATTTCGGCGAGGATCGGTGCGTAGCGGATGGTTTGGATCGTGTCGCCATAGCCCTGCTCGGCGCGCAGGAAAAATGTTTGCCCGGAGAGATCGCCGCCCTCCCAAAGCGGGGCGGAATCGTCCAGCTCCGGCGTGGTGCGCTCTCTGAGTTTCCATCGCCATTCGTAGTCTTCCCACGCCTTCGGGAAATCGCCACGGAGGGCGCTCACCCAGAATCGGCCCCAGTGAGCTTCGGCGTTTTCGGGGTCCGCCTTGATGGCTTGGCCGAACGCATCGAGTGCCTTGTCGAGTTGGCCGGCGTCCTGCAGGGCCGAGCCGAGGTAGCGATGGTTTTCGGAGTTGGCCGGAGCGGCTTGGGCGGCCTGGCGATAGGCGTCCACCGCCTCGTCGATTCGGTCGCGATGCTCGAGGCCGAAGCCAAGGTTGCGCCACGAATCATCCCACTTCGGCTCCTTGGCCAAGCCGTTGCGCCACTGCAGGATCGCCTCGTCGATCCGGTCGTATTTGCCGAGAAAATTGGCCAGCGTGAGCGGTACCCGGGCGGAGTCGGGCCGGGCCTTGGCCAAGCGCTCGAGCCGGGAGATGACTTCGTCGAACTCTCCCTCGTAGTCGAGCCGCTCCGCGAGCGCGAAGGTGGCCGCCTCGTGGTCGGGCTCGATCTCGAGCGCTTTCTCAAACTCAGCACGCGCGGCTTGGCCATCGTCGTTGTGCCTGAGCCGGCAGAGGCCAATTCTGAGGTGGATGTTCGCGTTCGGTTTTGTGATCTCGCAAAGATGAACCCAAAAGTCAGCGGCCTCGTCCCAGCGCAACTCGTGCTCCAGCAGATCGGCGATTTTCTTGAGCAGACGGGGGTGCCGGCCGTTCACCAGCAGCCCTCGGTGGCAGGCGTCGATGGCAGACTCAACCAGGTGCTCGTCCGCCTCCATCTCCTCGGCGAGTTTTAGCTGGCCCTCGATGTAGGCGGGGAACCGTTCGAGGACGACCTCGAAACTCTCGGCGGCTTCGGCTTCGCGGCCCAGCGTGTTGAGCGCCATGCCTAGCTCGACAAAACTGTCGGGTGCGAGCCATTGCGCGGTCTCGAGCGCGGCGGTGCTGGCGGTCTTCAGATGGGCTGCCCCGGCCTCGGAATTGCCCTCGCGGCATTCGAGGTAGCCGAGCCAGTAGTTGGCCACGGCATGTCTAGGGTCGAGCGAGAGCACCTCGCCGTATAGCTGCCGAACCTCGGCAAGGTTGGACTTGGAAAAGGCCGACGATGCACGCTTGGCAAATTCGTTGAGGCGCGCTTGGTCGGCTTCGGAGAGGGGCATGATCGAGGGAAAACCGGTCAGCAATAAACGAGCACGTAGGGGTCGAGTGGCGAGATTCGGTCGATGTTGAATAGCTTGTCGCACATCGATTGGGAGAGCGTTTTGCCTTTGGGAAACAGCAGGAATCCGTTGGCATTGCTGATGTCGCGGCCCAGCGTCATGCCTTCCTTCAGCTCAATGAGCAGGATTTCGCGCTCGCCTATGGGCATCTCGGTGAGGGGCACCGCCTTGGCTATGGCTCGAACGGCGTCCGGGTCGTACAGATCGCCGGAGAGTTCCTCGATGTCCAGCATGGTCTGGATGGGATCAGCGTGTTTACTGCAGAAATCCAGCGCTACGCGCAGCAACCGGGCCTCGAATGGGATGGTTTCGCCCTTGAGCCGGTTGGGATAGCCCTTGCCGTTCCAATCCTCATGGTGGGCTCGGATGAGGGGCTCGGCTTCCTTGAACATCGGGTATGGCTTGAGCATCTCGATGGCATGGTTCGGATGATGCTCGATGATTTTCATCTCGTCCTTGTTGCACTTCTCCGGGTCGCGCAGCCAGCGGCGGATGATCGGGCGGTCCACCCCGGGGATCGCGATGTCGTGCAGCGCGGCGGCCTGATAAAGCGCCTCGGCGGCAATTTTTTCCAACTGCAAACTTTCAGCCACGGTCTTGACGAGTGCCATGGTGCGGATGGCGTTGCTTTTCAGGTTCGGGTGGAACACGTAAAGCATCTCGATCATCGTCTGCATGATCGTTCCCGCGTCGCCATCCCCTGCAACGACCCCTGTTTGCGTCGCCTGGACGACCACCGCGCCGCCGCCGTCTTTGCCCCCTCCGGATGCGACCACTTTCTCCAAGTCTCGAACCGTCCTCTCCAAGTCATTTTTTTCCAAGGTGAGGGATGCGTTTTTCTCCGCGAGCCGGAAGGTGTCCGCCGCGGTCTTGAGGGTCAGGATCAAATCCTCGGTCAGCCACGGCTTGGTGATGTACCGGTAAACCAGCCGATCCTTGACGGCGGACTGGACGGCGTCGTCGTTCACGCGGCTGGTGAGCAGCAGGCGCGAGGCGGCGGGAACTTCCTTTCGGGCCACCTCGAGAATTTCCAGCCCCTCCATGCCGCCGCACTTGTCATCCACGATCACCAGACTCACCGAGCCGCCCTTCATCATGTTGATGGCTTGGCTGGGATTTTTGTGCGTGATGACATCGAACCCCTGCGATCTCATGATCTCACTGAGGGAGTCGATGATGATCTCGTTCTCCTCAACCAGCAGGGCGCGTATAGTCTGTTGTTTTTTCTTAACCGCCATTTCAAAAACCAAATGCGAGACTCGAACCAAAGTCCGAGAAAATCAAGCCAAGGAAAGCACGGTTTGTGCCGTGGGAGCCTGTGAGGGCTGATTTCCTCGCCGCTTGGCCAACGGGCCGGTAGGCTCCCGGCATGGCAACAAGGGTCAGGGTGGCTGTGCTGGGCGTGGGCTCGCTTGGCCA
>JABGZB010000290.1 GCA_018674955.1 Verrucomicrobiota bacterium
GGTAAAGTAGACGTCGTAGACCAACGAATATTGATTGAGTCGGTTGCCGCCCCCGTTGGGAGCAATTCCGTGCTTCATGAGATAGCCGAAATTGGCATTTTTACCCACATGCCCCACCTTCATGACTGCGGCAGACTCACCCCGTATTGCCGGCAGTTCAAAGGAATCGGTAGTACCAAACTCGGTGGCCCCAGCCGTGGCTCCATCGGGCCCATCCAAGTATTCGAGTGAACTGCCGATGCTGGCGCTGAGGTCTCCATTGTTAAAGCTCCACAACCCACGAATTGCTTCAGCTCCTTGGGGAATAGAAATCCCTTTTGCCTCTACCTGTCCTAAATCCTTAATTTCTTCCTCACTCAGTTTTCCGTTCCTAATTTGGATTGCTGACACGTAAGCTTCGCCGTTCTCGCCGTCATTGTCGTTGAAGAGCCAGATTGTATCCTTTGCGGCCTGACGTCCATCTAGGCCTCCATTGTTTTGTTTGGAATGATAAACGCCGTCCACGTACTTTTCGTAAAGACCACTGGCCAAATCAAAGGCTAGAATCACGCGGTGCCATGTGTTGACATTAACTTTCACGCCCGGGTCCAGAGGTTCATAACCGCCTCCGCCCTGGCCAACGCCTCCATCGCTGCGACGCCAGAAGACATCCCCGTCACCCGATGTGTCGAGATTGGCGAGGGAGGGCCAGCCATTTCCGCCTCCGGTAAAGTAGACGTCGTAGATTAACGTGTATTGATTGACACGGTTTCCTCCTCCGTTGGGAGCAATTCCGTGCTTCATGAGATAGCCGAAATTGGCGTTTTTACCCACATGCCCCACCTTCATGACTGCGGCAGACTCACCCTGTATTGCCGGCAGTTCAAAGGAATCGGTAGTACCAAACTCGGTGGCCCCAGCCGTGGCTCCATCGGGCCCATCCAAGTATTCGAGATTGTTACCTACTGAAGCGTTCAATTCAGTTGAGAAGTCCCAATACCCGGTTACTTTGATCTGGTTTTTGGCGTCTACATTGAAGCTAAAAGCATACTCTAGGGGCACTGTTTCCTCCTTCGTGTTTAATGAAAGGAAAACATCATATACTGCCTGGCTGGCAAAATTTAAATTCAGGGACTGAGTTAAGGTGATTATCCCGTTTTCCCTGGATATTTCTGGTTCAACCTTCTTACCATTTATTTTCATCACAATGGAGGAAAGGTCTGTTTTTCCAGACTGATCACCCAAAATTATTTCGATTGGATCTCCTGGATTGTTTCCAGAGGAGCCAGGGATTGGTTTGACGCTGACAACATGAGGTGTGCCGAGAAGGGAAACGTTGTAGAAAGCCTTGACTGCGCGTTCGTCATCGAGATCGTTGACAAGAATTTTTTCCCCGGTTTCCCTGTCTACGGAGTAGAATTCCAGTCCGGCTCCGCGGGTCTTGTTCCAGTAAACAATTCTGACAGGATAGAGACCCTCTTTCTCAACGGAAAAATCAAAGGTTGTGTCATTGGGGCCATCCTTGAAGCCGATCAGTGTCAATTCAAACTCGCCCAGGGATTTCGAAAAATAATCCCGCGGGTTTGAGCCGATAAACACCCTGAATTGATCCTCGTCATTTTGGTCCGGTTTCCCCACATGCACATTGACACCAAAGGTGTGAACGCCTTTCTGTAATTCCAGATATGAGAGAATTTCTGTTGCAAATAAAGTATCATGATCTCCCGACCCTGGGATTCCCGGGAAAAAGTCGTCGTTCGAGAAATTACCGAAAGGAGAGGAAGATTTTTCAAAATCTATCAGGTCGTAGGCGTCGAATCCGCCCTCTAGTTCCCCTTTGATCGCCTCATTGGCAACCTTGGTTCCAAGATCGTCAACAAGGATTTCAGCAAGTTGAAAAGTCGCCCGCTTGAAGTCATGACGGATAGCGCTTTCAGCCGGTGCCTGTGCAGATCTTGCAATGAAACCCTCGCTCAAGTTTCCTGGTTTGCTCGCTATATCGGAAGCCTCAACCAGACGGTAGTCAGTCACCTTAAACCGCCATTGCTTGCTTAATTCCGCCCCGCTGGAATCAGTGGCTGTCACCTTTACGTTGTAGTTTGTGGAGGCAAGCAGTAGATCGTTGCCCAGCACTTTGACGGTTGTCTGTCGGCCGTCTCTGGTTGTTTCGGTATTTACCATTTGTTCATTCAGGTAAATCTTTACGGAGGATGCCGTTAATGTGTTTTGGCCATCCTGCCAGACCACGCTGATCTCGGTGTCGGGTTGAATATCAGATGGGACAGGACGAAGGTATGGAGTGGGCTTGGGGTGAACTGAAACGACATAAGGTTTTAGGGGTTCGACCGAGGGAATTCCCGTAGCGGTGGCACCTCCTAAATCACTGATAACCGAATCCGGGAGCGCCATATTATTAAATTGCAGACTGTTAATGTAGCCTCCCTTTGATAGTTCATTGGTTGTGAAAAGGTAAAAGAAATCCTCAAGTGAATGCTTACCTTGGTCGTCCACCAGTCCCCCAATGGGTTCTTCGCCAACTTTAGCGCCATCAATGTAGTAGGTAATAGTCTCGTTTGAGTGACTCACCACAATGGCCACCCTGTGCCATGTGTTCGCTGAAATTTTGCCGTGGAAACTACCTCCACCAACTTTATCAGACTCATTTATCTTTATTTTTGCTTGTCCTAAATATTCATTGGATACGAGTGCCCTTGTGGACCCAGTCGAATCTTCAGGATAAAGCAGATCCAAGATTATAGAGTATTCGTGGAGCAACCAGCTATCCTCATCAAGCTCGGCGCCATGGGGGACTTCGATTCCTACGAAGTCACTTATATCATCGGAGTCAGTGAAGTTTAAGACATTTGCGGATTTTCCGTTAATGTCAGAAATCTCGAAGGCGTCAGTAGTGCCAAAGGATGCATCCCCCTTCTCCCAGGCCCATTCGAGGTTTTGGCCAATGGTTGCATTTAACGTTCCGTTGAATTCCCAATGCCCTGTAATTTCTGAAAAACAGGAGAGAATCGGCATCAAAACCAATGTGGAAATAAGTGTTTTTTTCATTTGAATAAAAGGTAGAACACAGGCATATAATGTTATTCATTAGGTGAAGTCAAATGCTTTATTTTCGCGAAAATATCTAAATAGAAGAAGCTTGTCGTGCTTGTTCGGGTCGTCCGGGCAAGTGGAAGCGTCAATCGGCGGTACGACCGATTAGGACGAGCAGCGAGAGGATGATGAGGACGCAGGCGGCGGAGTAGGCGATGGGGAATGTGCCGGTCGTGAACTTGGCCACGAGTTCGTCTCGGCGTTTGGCCAAGCCGGCTTCGTCGGGGTCCATCGCCCTCCAAACCGGCTTGAGCGCCATCGCGGTGAGGGTTGCCGGGGCGACGAGCGCGAACCGCGTCAGCGCTGGGAGGAAGGTTTTGATCACGTGTTTGTCAGCGGCTTTGTTCAGGCCGTTGAGCGACCGATCCATTGCCGCGTAAAAGAGCTTGGCGCCTTTGCGGTAAAACCAGTCGAAGTCGATGGAGATGGTCGGCGTGCGCTTGAGCCACGGTAGGAACACAAAGAAGGCCAAGGCGGAGAACGCCAAAAGCTGAAACATCGCCACCACTTTCGAGAAATCATCGATGTAGATTGCCGAGAAGGTCGTTGACGTGACGGCGTTGCTGTACGGCAAAATGTTGTATAGAGGGGCAGGGTAGCAACCCAGCAAAACACAGAGGAACGCCAACAGCCCCATGGCGATGAGCATCGGCTTGGGGGCTTCCTTAGGGCGGAGTCCGCGGTCGACGTTGAAAAACACGAAGTACGGGAACTTGATGCCGGCGTGCAGGAAGACGCCGGCCGAGGCGATCTCCAAAACCAGCCAGGCCCAAATGTAGTCTTTGTTTTCGGCGGCGGCGACGATGAGTGTTTTGCTGACGAAACCGCTGGTCAACGGCACGCCTGAAATCGCCAGCGCGCCGATTGTCCCGAGGATCATCGTGAGCGGCATGGTCTTGTAGAGGCCGCCGAGTTCGGTGCATTTGCTTTTGCCGGTACGGAACAGCACGGCCCCAGCGGACATCCACAGTAGCGCTTTGTAAATAATGTGGCAAAAGGCGTGCGCGACGACGCCGGCGATGGCGAGTTCGGTGCCGATGCCCACGCCGCACACCATGAAGCCGACTTGGTTGATGATGCTGTAGGCGAGGATGCGGCGCATGTCGTTCTCGAGAAGGGCATAAATGATGCCGTAAATGGCCATCACGCAGCCGACCGCGACAAGAATATCCCAGCCGGGGAAACCACGGATCAGCGTGTAAACGGCGGTCTTGGTCGTGTACGCGCTGAGGATGACACCGCCCATGACGGTCGATTCCGGGTAGGCGTCCGGCAGCCAACTGGAGAAAGGCACCGCTGCTGCGTTGATCAATATGCCAATCAGGATGAACCAGCTTCCGATTGTGTCTTTTGGGAACGCGTCAAACGCGATCGAGCCGGTTTCGTGAACATGGAGCAAAATACCAGTGAGCAAAATCAAGCCGCCGGCCAGGTGGACAAGGATGTAGCGCTGGGCGGCCTTGAGTGATTTCTCCGTTTTACGGGCGAGGATGAGGAACGTGGACGCGATGGCCATCAACTCCCAGCAGACGTACCAGGTGATCATGTCACCGGCGAACCCCACTCCCCGCGCGCTGCCAATGTAAACCAAGGCGGCGGTGTTCTCTGCACGGCTCTTTTCGTGCCACGAAAAAATGAATGCGGCGACCGCACACAATGTGAAAATATAACCAAACGCCTTACTGGTGGCGTCCACCCTGAGCAGGGTGAGTTTGAAACCGAGCAACGTGGGGAAGAGCTGCGAGCCGTCTTCGAGTTGGGAGATGGCGAAGAACCCGATTGCGGCCAAGGCGATGGTGCCGGCCTTGCGTGCGGTTGCGGGGAGCAACAGCAAGACGATCGCACCAAGGATCAGGATGAGTCCCGGTGGGATGTTGCTAAGGAGTGTCATCGTAATAATTCTCCTTCGCCTTTAGGAACAAGCCCAAGCCCTTGGCCAGGAGGATGGCGCTGCTGCACGCGAGGAAGCCAAGCGCAACATAAAAGCCGAATACGTTCGTCGCCGAGGCGAATGCCGAGTCAGTATTCTCAAAATGCTCATGCCGGTGCA
>JABGZB010000291.1 GCA_018674955.1 Verrucomicrobiota bacterium
CCTAGAATAAACAAGTTTTCACTCGCTGAGCTACTGATCAAGTTTTCCGCAATAAAAGCTGCTGCAGATTCCTCAACCTCTAGTTGCCCCGGTATGTGAGTTGAAAAAATCATTAGCGGCACACCCTTTATGTTTGCTTTTGCTGATACTAACGATGCGGGTTTCCATCCTTTGGCATTTATTGCAACTTCACTTTTGTCGTATAACGGGAACCGACATAAAATTGACTTGTATTTATTCCTGTGATTTGCAGAAGAAACTTTACCAACGTGGACATGATCCATCCCTAAAACCCGACCAACACGCGCTGTCCAGTCGCCATTGGGCACTTCATTGAAACAAATAACATCCAAATCATATTGCTTAAACATTTCTCCTATTGATTTCGGTTCTGCCCACAAACCAAACAATACATTGTAAGCAGCAAATCTGATTCTGGTTTTAGCTTCTATATTTTCTTTATTCTTCAAATTTTTTAGTTCAAACGGAGTTTTCAAAGAAAGATCTATTTTTTCATTTGTGGATCGTACTGTCGCAAATGCTGTGCAAGCCCCCCACCCCACCAGCACTACGGCTGCGATTGTTGTGATTAGGAGGTGTTTCATTTAGCGTTCAAGTGGTAGAGTGGGTTGGATTGGTTTACCTCCTATTGATACGCGGAAAACGAGGTGGGAGTATCATTGGGATACCGGAAAGAGAGAGATGCTTCCCTGCATTTGATGGGTTGCCGACACGGTGGCTTGACGATTTGGTTTCATCAAACGGCTTAATATGATTACACCCCACCAACAACCCGGCTGCGATTGTCGCGAGTAGGAGGTGTTTCATTATCACTATAAATTCGTTGCAGGAACCGATCTAACTTATTTCCCACCCTTTGCGAACGGCTTCTCTGATGTACTGTTGAGCGGTATTGTTGCCTACTGCTTGCAGGTTCTTGGAGTCCCATTGAAATCCACCACCTGCTCGATAGGCGACATTGCCGAGCAACACCGTTTCTGTGAGTGGACCCGAGTAGTCGAAATTACATGTTGCCGTTTTCCCGCCTTTGCACGCTGCGATCCACTCCTTGTGAAATCCAGGCGAATCTGGAATCGATTGTTCGGGTGCACTTAAGTTCGAAAACTTTTCTTCGGGGTAGAGTTTGTGGGTTCCGAATCCACATACTAGGATACCTTCTGTACCGACAAAGACATTGTTCGCACCCTTGAGGGAGAGGTTCCTATCCTTCAGAATCTGCGGGCCGCCTCTAGTGTGATACCAATGCAGCGTGACGTCTCCGCGGTCGCCTTTGGCCGGGTACTGGAAACTGGTGATCATCGCCTTTGGCGTGGTCTGCGGATGTACCTCGGGACCGCTTCCTTCAACGCGTGTCGGATAGTCCAGCTTTAGAGACCAAAAGGGGATATCAAGGGTGTGACATCCCCAGTTGCCTGTTTCGCCGGTGCCGAAGTCCCACCAGAATCGCCAGTTGTAAGGGCAATAGGCTTTGTTGTAGTCACGTTCCGGGGCCGGCCCCAACCAGACGTCCCAGTTGAGATGCGCAGGCACCTTCTGCTTGTCCTTGGGTTTACTTGGCATTCCTCGATTGCCACCAACCCAACTGTGGACTTCCGTCACTTTACCGATTACCCCAGCGCGGATCAGTTCGACGACCCGGTGTACATTGCCGATCGTGTGCCTTTGGACACCCAACTGGGTCGCCAGGTTGTTCTTGGCAGCCAGTTCAGTCATTTTCCGAACCTGCCACACATTGTGTGCCATCGGTTTTTCGCAATAGAGATGCTTCCCAAGCGACATCGCAATCATCGACGGATTAAAATGCGTGTGGTCCGGAGTGCTGACAACGACGGCATCAATATCCTTTTCCATTTTGTCGAACATGACACGATAGTCGCTAAACTTCGCCACTTTGGGGAATTGACCGAAGCCCTTTGCACCTCGTTTTTCGTCGACGTCACACAGGGCGACGATATTTTGGCTGGAGACCCCCCTCAAATTTGATCCTCCCTGTCCTCCGATGCCGATCAACGCAACATTCAATTTCTCATTTGGCGATTCAACCGCTCGAGAGACTGTTTTACCTGTCAGGCAGATCCCAGTGCTCGCGGCCATCATTTTCATCGCATCACGGCGGTTCATTGTGCGTTTCATGAAATCGGCTTTCTGGGTAAGAGTGTAGCGATGTGCCTTCATAATGAAATCTGGTGGGAACATGAGTTTTTCGTCGTCAACAGTCAAACCCAAAGGATTGGCCAAGCGTGATCAGCGAGCCGGGGAGTGCGGAACCGTAAGGCTATCCCATCAGGCCGGGGATGGGTTCACCGTGATAGATTTTGTGCGGCCGGCCGGCTGAGTCCTGCCACATCATTTCCGGCGGGATGCCCAGGGCCTGGTAGATGGTGGCCCCGAGGTTTTCCGGCGTCTGCGGATCAGCGGCCGGGTAGCCGCCGAGCTTGTCCGAGGCGCCGATCACCTGTCCGCCCCGCACGCCGCCTCCGGCGAAGAACACCGTCTGCACCGCACCCCAGTGGTCTCGCCCGGGCAGTTTGTAGGACTTGGGCAGCAACGAGATCTTCGGCGTGCGTCCGAACTCGCCGGCCATCACGATGAGCGTCTCATCGAGGAGCCCCCGCGACTGCAAGTCATCCAGCAGCGCCGACACCGCCCGGTCGGTAGGTGGGAAAAGATAATTTTTGAGGCTGGGAAAAGCATTGCCATGGGTGTCCCAGGCCTCGTTGTTGCCGAGGTTCACCTGCACGAGGCTCACCCCGGCTTCCACTAGTTGCGCGGCCATCAGCAGGCTCCAGCCAAACGCATTTTTCCCATATCTTTCCTGAAGTTTGTCCTCGACGTTGAGCACGTCGAACGCCTTTTGCGTCTTTTCATCCGAGAGCAGTGACACGGCCATCTGCCGGTAACGGTCAAACTGCTCCACCTCGGCCGCCGTCTCTAGAAAGGCCCGCTGCCGGTTGAGTTGCCGGAACAGCTCCAGCCGGCTGGCAAACCGCCCCTTGCCCAGTCCCTGCGGCAGGGTGAGATTGGGCGCCTGGAATTTCAGGTTGGCATCCTCCAGTTTGCCCTTCGCATGATGAAACAGGTAGTCGGGATACGCGCCGTAATGCTCGGAGTGAAACGGCGAGGCTTCGAGGAACCATGGGGCGCGTTGTTCGCCCATCTGCCCCCCGAACTGCCCGGGGATGGTTCGCCCAGTGCGGTGCACGATTCGATCCGGCAACACGATGGCGGGCGGCAGGTTGTTGCGCGGCCGTAGCCGGTCATTGGCGATGGCTGCGATGGAGGGCCAGTCGGTTGGCTTCGGCTTGTTGCCGTCGAACCCGGTCGGCAGCGGCGTGCGCCCGGTGAGCATCACGTGGTGCCCCTCTGAGTGCTCGATGTAGGGATGAGTCAATGACCGGCAGAGCGCCCACTTTTCACTGCGCTGGGCCAGCATTGGCAGGTGCTCGCAAATATGAATGCCGGGTGTTTTTGTGGGGATGGGGTTGAACTCCCCACGCACTTCCTTGGGGGCGTTCGGCTTCATGTCAAAGCTATCGTGCTGCCCCAGTCCGCCGGAGAGGAAAATGAAGATGACTGACTTGGCGCGCCCGGACTTGGGCGTGTCTGCCATTGCCCGCAGCGGGGTGAGATGATTCCCCCCCAGTCCAATCAGCCCGATCGACCCGGCCTGGATCGCGACTCGCCGCGACATGCCTGGGTGTTCGGGAAATGAAGCTGCCTGCATAAGCCTTATGGTTTTGTGACCCCGAGTAAACAGGTCGAGGTGCCGGCCGCACCTGTCAATATGATGTACCGGCAAATTAGAATCCACACAACCTAATCATGCAAACTTTAAAAGCTGTATCTGTCCGCTTTACTTTCGCCTCTTCGCCATTCAATTTTTGCCAAGCGCCATGTCATTATCGCGGTTCACACTGCCGGTTTTATTAGCTGCAGCCAGTGCTCATGCGGCATCCCGGCAGGTTTCGTTTCAACACGAGATTCTGCCGGTGCTGACGCGTCAAGGCTGCAATGCCGGCACCTGCCACGGTTCGCCCAGCGGCAAGGGAGGGTTTGCCCTCTCGCTTTTTGCCTTCGATGCGGCGGCGGATTATGCCGTGCTCACCCGCGATCAGTTGGGGCGGCGGGTGGATCTATTTACCCCGTCACTCAGCCTTATCCTGCGCAAACCGAGCACCGCACTAGCGCATCGCGGCGGACTCAAGCTCCCACGGGACAGCCGCGAATACAGAATATTACGCGACTGGATCGATCAGGGCGCGCGCACCGATCCGCCGGGCACCGCCCGGTGCGAAGGTATCGAGGTCACGCCGGGCACGGCGGTCGTGTTGCGCTGGCCTGAGCCGGTTCAACATCTCCGCGTCACCGCCCGTTTTGAAGACGGCAGTCAGCGCGACGTCACCCACCTTGCCAAGTTTACCAGCTCGGACGAGGCCATCATCAAGGTCGACTCCGGCGGCCGCGTGGCGGGTCGGCGGCGCGGACAGGCGGCCGTCATGGTTCGCTACCTTGAGCATGTGGCGGCATTGCCGTTCACTCTTGTGAAACCCGCCCCCGGCTTCAATTGGGTCGTTCCATCCTCAGCCAACTACATCGACACCCATGTCCATGCCAAGCTCCGTGAGTTGCAGTTCACGCCTTCGGGATTGTGCAGCGACAGCGAATTTCTCCGGCGCGTGCATCTGGACCTCACCGGGATGCTGCCCACCGCTACCGAGGCGGGGATGTTTTTGGATGACGAAACTTCGGTCAAACGCGCCCGACTGATCGACACACTGCTGGCCCGGCCCGAGCACGCGGTCTTCTGGGCCCAGAGATGGGGCGATTTGCTGCGGGTCAACCCCGCAAGACTCCAGGCCAAGGGTGTGCAGGCCATGCACCGGTGGCTGGTGGACGCCATGGCAAGCAATATGCCGCACGACCGTTTTGCTCGTGCGCTGCTCACCGCCAGCGGAGACACGTTCACGAACGCTCCGGCCAATTACTTCCGCGCCGCCTCCAGCCGTGACGACGCGCTGGAGACAACCACCCAGCTATTCCTCGGAGCACGCCTGGCCTGTGCGAAATGCCACAACCATCCGTTCGATCGCTGGACGCAGGATCATTACTATGGCATGGGCGCTTTTTTTCACCGCGTGCAACGCGCCACGGTGGACAAAAAAAAGGGTGGTAAGGGCGAGGTGCTGGTGGGCACCGCCAGTGAGGGCGAGGTGACTCATCCGCGCACCGGCCGCACGATGGCGCCTTGGCTTCCGGGCCGGGGCGAAGTCAGCGTGCCGAAGGGAACTGATCGTCGCGCGGTTTTCGCCGACTGGCTGACCCGCCCGGACAATCCGTGGTTTGCCCGCGCGGCAGTCAACCGCATCTGGGCCTACGTGATGGGCCGAGGCATCGTGGTGCCGGTGGATGATTTTCGCGACTCGAACCCCCCTGTGAACGGCCCGTTGCTTGAGGCGTTGGCGAGAGATTTCGCGGAGCATGGCTTTGACCGCGGGCACCTGTTGCGGGTCATCCTAAACAGTCGCACCTATCAGGCCAGTTCCCGGTCGACTCCCGCAAACGCGGAGGATCGCCAACTCTTCTCCCACTATCAGGCGCACCTGCTGACGGCGGAACAGTTGCTTGATGCAGTCTGCCGAGTGACCGGCTTGGCCGAGAGTTTCGACGGCCTGCCGGCGGGCACACGCGCCATCGCGCTGCCTTCGCCGCAGATGAACCATGCTTTCCTCAAGACCTTCGGGCAGCCCTCTCGCGACACGGCCTGCACCTGCGAGCGAGGTAGCGGGCCGCAACTGGCGCAGGCGCTCGAGTTTTTGAGCGGCGACTTGGTGCACAGCAAACTGGAGTCCGGGGACAACCGCTTCCGCAAGGCGCTGGCCGCCGGGAAAAGTGATCACGAAATTGTGGACGAACTCTACTTGGCCGCGCTGTCACGACTGCCGTCAACGGAGGAGCGGGAGTCTGCGCGGCGGCACATTGCCAAGTCCGACAATCGAGCGGCGGCGCTGGCCGATGTGTGCTGGGCGATCCTTAACACCAACGAGTTTGTGTTCCAGCATTAATGAAGGTGAAAATCCGCGGACTTGTTCCCACAAAAATGTTTCCGAAAATTACCAGTCTTCACACCTTCGTTTTGGCCGTTCTGTTTCTCACAACGGCGCTGACCGGACGCGCGTTGCCGGTGAGTTTTCGCAGTGAGATTGCGCCGCTGTTGCTGGCGCAGTGTCAGGGCTGCCACGGGGCAGAGAAGGCGAAGGGCGACTACCGGGTGGATAGTTACACGGAGTTGATGCGGGCCTTCGAGGAGAAACCGCCGCGAGTCCAGGCAGGCAAACCGGCGGCCAGCCTAATTCTTCAGTTGCTGAGCTCGGAGGAAGCCGACGATCGGATGCCGCAAAAGTCCGCTCCTCTCGGGGTCGGGCAAATTGAATTGGTGCGGCGCTGGATCGGGGAGGGGGCATCGTTTGATGGCGATGACCCGAATGCAGCGCTGGTGCAGGTTATTCCCATGCGGCGGCACGAACCGGCCCCGGCAAAGTATCCCCGGCCGATACCCATTACGGCGCTCGAATTTTCTCCGGATGGCCGGGAACTCGCGGCCAGTGGATTGCGGGAAATCACCCTCTGGAATCCGGCCACCGGAGGGCTGGTTCGGCGCATCCCAAACATGGCCCGGCGAACCCTGGCACTGGCGTGGAGCCCGGACGGGAAACAACTGGTGGCGGCCGGGGGCATCCCGGGCGAACTGGGTGAGGCTCGGGTGTTTGACCCAGACACGGGTGACCTGCTGGCGGTGGCGCATCGCTCCGGTGATGTGGTGTTGGATGTGAAATATCACAGCATCGGCGCCATGTTCGCGGTGGCAGATGCCGAAAACCGGATCGCGATTTACAACTCGGCCGACTTTTCCCGCCGCCGACTGATCGACAACCACGCCGACTGGGTGCTAGCACTGGCATGGAGTCCGGACGGGAAGTTTCTGGCTTCCGCCAGCCGCGACAAGACGGCGAAAATTTTTGAAGCCAAAAGCGGCGAGGCAATCAGCACGTATAGCGGGCACAGGGCGGAGGTGTTCGGAGTGGCGTTTCGGGCGGACGGCCAGCAGGTTTTCAGCACGGGGCGCGACGGGAAGATCCACGTTTGGAAGGCCGAACTGGCGGACACAACCGGCAAACGGTTTGGCGCGGAAAAGGTGGCGGAACTCGGCGGGCTGGGACGGGCGATGGCCCGGCCGCGGATGGTGGCTGACCGGCTGTTTACCCATGCGGATCCGGGTAGGGTGCGGCAGCACGATGCCGACAGCCGCAAGCTGCTGCGGGAATTTAATGGAGCAGGGGATTGGGTGCAGTCGCTGGCACATCACGCGCCCGGCCACCGACTGGCCACCGGCGGCCACGATGGTCGGGTACTGGTTTGGGACACGCAAACGGGAAAACTGCTGAGCGAGTTCGTGGCGTCGCCGGGCCGGTGATGAGTCAAACTTGGGGGGCCTGGGTCATTAGTGGGAGCTGTTCCTCCTCATGCCGAGTCGTCAGTCGCCTTAGTTCGGCCGCCGCTCTGGCCACGTCGAACCTTGACGACACCCGACTCGTCCGGGAGGGAGGCCTGCGCGTAGAAGATATCGTTTCTCCTCCAGAGGCCGAGAATTCGCCTCTTGCTTCAGTCAATGACTTTGTGATATTGGGTTGCTCATCCGGGCTCAGGGAGGCACCGATTGTGTAGGTCAAACGGTTTCATGGGAGTTCAGCGTGGTTCATGTCTTACCAGTAGCACAGAGAGTGATTGAGTCTTATATAAATGCCGTAAGTAATTGCGAATTAATGATGCCGGTGTGGTGGAATTGGTAGACACGAGGGATTTAAAATCCCTTTCCCGTTTGGGAGTGCCGGTTCAAGTCCGGCCACCGGTACCATATTATCCAACTAAATTTTCTGAATGATTTATGTCTGGTTTTGTAACAATCTTTCGGAGCTATGCAAATTCTTGAGATCGTCATGACGTTTGGGATGCTGGTGCTGCTGCAGGCGGTACTTGGCTTCGACAATCTGTTATACATCTCACTTGAGTCGAAACGCGCCCCGGAGGCACAGCAATCGTCCGTCCGAAAATGGGGCATCGGTATTGCGGTCGGCCTGCGGGTCGTGCTGCTGTTTTTGCTGATCAAGATGATCAGCGCGTTTCAGGCGGAATGGTTTCAGATTTCGTGGAAGGGCGTCATTGAGGGGGCGTTCAACCTGCACAGCATTATAGTGCTGGTTGGCGGGGTGTTCATCATGTACACCGCGATGAAGGAGATTTTCCACATGACCGTGGTGGAGGATTTTCAATCGGAGGTCAGACGGGACGCCTCTTCCGCCAAGTCGGTGGTGGCCAAGATCGTTTTCATGAACGCAGTGTTCTCGTTCGATTCCATCCTGAGCGCGATCGCGCTGGTGAGCGATTCCGGCGCCGAGGCGGGCGAGCGGATCAGCACCACGGGTTTCTGGATAATGGTGCTGGCCATCCTGTCCGGTGGAGGACTTATGATCTGGCTGGCGGATGGGGTCTCGACCTTCCTTCAGAAGAACCGCATGTATGAGGTGCTCGGTTTGTTCATCCTTTTCGTCGTGGGCATCATGTTGCTGACAGAAGGAGGACACCTTTCCGGGATGAAGCTCTTTGGCAGTGAGATCCACGCCATGAGCAAGACGACGTTCTACTTCGTCATCACCGTGCTGGTGTTGACCGAGGTGGTGCAGAGCCGTTACAAAAGGAAACTGCTGCAGCAGCAGAAGTCACAGCGGAACTGATTCACGCTCTGGCTTGCCTTAGACCTTGAGGCGCTCGCCCTTGGGGTCGTGGATCGGGAGGGTGACCTTGGCCGGGACGCGCTCGCCGAATAACTCGATTTCCACTTCCGTCCCCGGCTTGGCCAAGGGCAGCGTTAGGTAGCAGTAGCCGATCGACTTGTCGATGGTGTGGGCGTGCCCGGCACTGCGCAGCCGCGAGACGATTTTGCCGTCGTGCCAAACTGACTCCGCACCGTAAGCCGGCAATACGTTGCCTTCGAGCACGACAGTTCGCAGCCGCGTTTGCAGTCCGTCGGCTTTGCGTTTGGCCAAGGCGTTGCGGCCAATGAAGTCGCCCTTGGCCATGTCGACGCAGAAACCCATCCCGGCCTCGAGCAGGTTGTCCTCCGGTGTCACGTCGGTGCTCCAGTACACGTAGCCTTTCTCGAGGCGCAACGAGTCGAGGGCCTTGTAGCCGGCGGGGCGGATGCCGTGCGCTTGGCCAAGCTCGAGCAGCGCGTCCCACACGGCACCGGCGTCGGTGTTGGCGAGGTACAGCTCCCAGCCAAGTTCGCCGATGTAACTGACGCGCTGCGCCCAGGCCGGTTTGCCGGCGACGGTGAGTTGCCGCGCGGTGAGGTAGGGGAAAGCGTCGTTGCTGAGGTCGTCGCCGGTCGCTTGGCCAAGCACGTTGCGTGCGCCTGGCCCCCACATGCCGATGCAGGCAAAGTCGTCGGTCACGTCGCGGATTTCGACCGAGCCGTCGGCCGGCGCGTGCGAGCGCACCCACTGAAGGTCGTTCGACAAAAACGACGTGCCGGTGATGATGCGAAACCGATCGCCCGCCAGTCGGCAAACGGTGAGGTCGCTCTCGATGCCACCGTGTGCGTTGAGGAATTGCGTGTAAACCAGCGAGCCGTCGGGACGATCGATGTTGTTGCAGGCGACACGTTGTAGCAGACCAAGCGCGCCAGGGCCGCTGACCTCGAATTTGCCGAAGGAAGTCATGTCGAACAGCGCGACATGCTCGCGGGCGGCGAGGCATTCTTCGCGGATGAGATCGTGATACGGCGCGCGGCCCCAGCCCCACTGGTGCTGGTCGTCGGCCGCTTGGCGGCTGGGCTCGCCGGGGCGGAAAAAGTTGACGCGTTCCCAGCCGTTTTTCTCGCCAAACTCCGCGCCGAGTTCGGCAAGCTGGTCGTACAGCGGGCTTCTGCGGTGGTTGCGCGCCCAGAGGGTTTCGTCGGCCGGATAGTGTTGGTGGTAGTAGTAGTGATAGACCTCGCGCGCCTTCTCGGCGACGAAGTCGGTGTTGCTGTAGTTTGCGCCGAAGCGGCGGATGTTCATCTCGTGCAGGTCTAGCGATGGCTCGCCGTCGATGATCCACTCGGCCATCACCTTGCCCACGCCGCCGGCTCCGGCGATGCCGTTGAGCGACATGCCGGCGGCGACGAAAAACCCGGGCACACCCGGCACCGGGCCGAGGCAGTAGTGGCCGTCGGGCGTCATGGCGTCTGGGCCGTTGATCAGCTTGATGACCTCGGCTTGCTCGATCAGCGGGATGCGCCGCAGTGCGCCCTCCATCACCGGCTCGAACAGTTCCCAATCCTCCGGGAGCAGTTGCTGTGTGAAGTCCCAAGCGACACCGTCGGCAGCCCACGTTTTCGGCTCCAACTCGAAGCCGCCAACGAGGAAACCGCCAACCTCCTCGCGTAAGTAAAACAGGTTATCGGGATCGCGCACGACTGGTGTTTGCTCCGGTAACTCGTGGCCGGGGATATGCCGCGTGGTCACGTACTGGTGCATCATTGGCACCATCGGCGTGATCGCTCCAACCATCGCCGAGAGGCGTGGGGCCCATTGTCCGGCGGCATTGATGACGGTCGTCGTTTGCACCGTTCCTTTGTCCGTCTCGACGTGCGTGACCGCGCCCGCGTCGTCGCGGCCGATGCCGGTGACGCGGCAGTTCGTCTCGATGGCGACGCCGAGTTCGCGGGCGCGTTTGGCGAACTCGAGCGCGATGCCGTTCGGGTCCATCCAGCCGTCGTCGGGGATGTGCACCGCTCCCTCGATGCCGTCGGGGTTGATGAACGGCGCGATGTCGAGCGCCTCCTTGGCGGAGATGGTGCCGACGTCGAGGCCGAGCCCGCGCGCGCGGCTGACGTGCCGCTGCAACGCCTTGAGCCGGTTTGGACTTGAGGCCAGGCGCAGGCTGCCGACCTTGTGCCAGCCGATGTTGTTGGCGCCCTCGGCCTTGAATTGGTCGTAAAGCCCAATGCTGTAATTCATCAGCCGCATCAGCGCGGGCGAGGTGCGGAACTGGCTGACGAGGCCGACCGAGTGAAACGTGGTGCCGCTGGTCAACTCGCCTTTCTCGATGAGCAGCACGTCGATCCAGCCGCGCTTGGCCAAGTGCCACGCGATGCTGCAGCCGGTGATGCCTCCGCCGATGATAACGACTTTCGCCTGTTGATTCATGGGAGGCGCACCTTGGCCAAGTGGCCCGTAGGCGACAATAGCTATTTCTGGTGACGCCTCCCGCGGGCTTGCGCTTGGTCAAGGCGGTCGGCATCGTCTCCGCCCCAAACTTATTGCCGCTTAGCCGGCCTCTTTTTATGAAATCCCTTTTTAAGTGGCTTGGCAACGACCCCAAGTACGAGCGCTGGCGGTGGCAAATGTTTACCGTCACATGGCTGGGCTATGCGGGGTTCTACCTGACGCGCAAGTCGTTCTCCATCGCCAAGACCGGGATGGGGGAGGGAACCGAGGTGGGGTTGTTGGATACCGACATGGCGTGGATCGACATGGGGTATCTCATTGCTTATGCGATTGGCCAGTTCATCTGGGGAATAACCTCTGACAAGGTAGGCCCACGGAAAGTGCTGTTGGGCGGCATGCTGATTTCGATTTTGACCGGCGTGGCGATGGGTGTGTCCACGCTGCCTCTGGCGATGGGTGTGTTTTACTTCATCCAGGGCCTATGCCAGTCCACGGGCTGGGCGCCGTTGACGAAGAATGTTAGTAATTTTTTTTCCCAGCGGGAGAGGGGCACCATCATGGGGATGTGGTGCACCAACTACGCTGTTGGGGGTGTGGTGGCTTCGGCACTGGCGGCTTGGGCGGCTACACAATGGGGTTACCAGTATGCCTTTTTTGTCCCAGCGGGGGTGCTGCTCTGCATTTGGTTTCTGTTCGTTTTCTGCCAACGCAACCGGCCGGAGGACGTTGGCTTGCCGCCTATCGAGGAATATCACGGTGAGCAAAAGGAAGCCGGGGAGGAGCCTGATCACGAGGAGGGGCAATCGTGGAGCCACGTCATCTCAGTGCTGAAAGACCCGATGGTGCGAATGCTGGCCGGCGTTTATTTTTTCCTCAAGCCGACCCGGTACGCGATCCTGTTTTGGGGGCCGGTGTACATCACTGAGAAACTGGGCACGCGCGGCGAGGCGGGCGGATTCATGGATGGCGCAATCGCCACCATGTTCGAATTGGCAGGGCCACTAAGCGTCCTAATTGCCGGTATCGTGACGGACAAGGTGTTCGGCTCGCGGCGCATGCCGGTGGCGGTGACGTGTCTGCTGAGCCTGTCGGTGTTGCTCTTCGTGTTGGACGATCTCCCGGCAAATCGATACGCCTTGGGTGCTGGGTTTTTCATGATCGGGATTCTGCTTTACGCCCCCGATTCACTTATCAGCGGCACCGCTGCGGTGGACTTCGGAACCCGGAAAGGCGCAGGCACCGCAGCCGGCATGATCAACGGTTGCGGCTCCTTTGGGGCCGTGCTGGGAGGCGCGCTGCCGGGGTTTTTGAAGGAGCAGTGGGGTTGGGATGGCATCTTCCTCGCCTTGAGCATCTCGATTCTCATCGCCGGGCTGTTACTGCTGCCACAATGGAACAAGCTACCCAAGTCTCACAACAAACCGCAGACGCCGTGACGCCCCTCGGAGATTGAACTTGGTCAGTTTGCACTACACCCTCCCGTTGCCCGATCATGCCCAAGCGCCGCGCTGCCAACATCGCCTTTGCCCTATTGCTGACTGCGATCTTTTGCGGCTTGGCCAAGCGCAATGTCTCGGCCGTGCCGCTGCAGTGGCACGATCGAGGCCACTACCGCGAGGCCAGGGTGAACCGGCCGCTTGGCCAGGCGCCCGGCTTCTCGCTGCTCTCGGCCAAGGCCGCCGGCGTCGGATTCACCAACCGGCTGGCCCGCGCGCGAATGGTCAACGCCAACCTGCTCAATGGAGCGGGCGTCGCCGCCGGTGACGTGGACGGCGACGGACTGTGCGACCTCTATTTGTGCAGTCTCGACGGCGACAACGGGCTTTTCAAAAACCTTGGTGACTGGAAGTTCAAAGACATCACGGCTGGGGCGGGGGTCGGTGCGCCGGGTATGTCGAGCACCGGCGCGGCGTTCGGCGACGTGGACGGCGACGGCGATCTCGATTTGTTCGTCACCTCCTGCGGCGGGCCGAACGCGCTCTTCATCAACGACGGCACCGGCCGGTTTACGAATCGCACCAAGACCGCCGGCGTCGAGGTGCGGAAGATCGGCTCGACGTCGGTCGCGATGGGCGACGTGGACGGCGACGGCGACCTCGACATTTACGTCGCCAACTACGGCGAGACCTCCGTCCTGCGCTCGGGCGGTTCGGTGTCGGTGCGCACGATCAATGGCAAGCAGGTGGTCACCGGCCGGTACGCCAACCGCATCCGCATCATGGGCGGCGACATGGTCGAAGTCGGCGAGCCGGATTTTCTCTACCTCAACGACGGTAGGGGCAACTTCACCAACATCGACTGGACGGCCGGCAATTGGCTCGACGAAAACGGCCAACCGATCCGGAAGGCGTTTTGGGATCTGGGCCTGTCGGTGATGATCCGCGATGTCAACCAGGACGGCCGGCCGGACATTTATGTTTGCAACGATTTTCAGACGCCGGACCGGTTTTGGATCAATCAGGGCGCCGGCAAATTCCAACTCATCAACGAGCTGGCATTGCGCCATCGCAGCTACTTCGCGATGGCGGTGGACTTCGCCGACATTAACCGCGACGGACACGACGATTTTTTTGTCGCCGATATGATGAGCCCGACGCACCTGCTCGAGATGACGCAGGTTATGATCACCAACCCGTTCGCCAAGCCGATCGACGAGTTCATCGACCGGCCGATCATCCACCGCAACACACTCCTCGTGAATCGCGGCGACAACAGCTACATGGACACCGCCAGCTTCAGCGGTGTCGCTGCTACCGAGTGGACTTGGGGCGCGACCTTCCTCGACGTCGACCTCGACGGCTTGGAGGATTTGCTGATCGCCAACGGCCATGCGTTCGACACGCAGAACCTCGATACCATCGAGCGTACTGCCAAGCTCGGCAAAACGCCGGCGGCGCAGGCACGCAAAAAAGTCTTTCTGTACCCGCCGCTGAACGTCCCTAACATGGTTTTCCGAAACGAGGGTGGCCTGCGCTTCACCGAGGCTGGTAGCCAATGGGGCTTCGAATCGAAAAACGTCTCGCACGGCATTTCACTCTGCGACTTGGACAATGATGGCGATCAGGACGTGGTGGTGAACTGTCTCAATGAGCCGCCGCTGCTCTATCGCAACAATGCCACCGCGCCCCGTGTGTCGGTGGCACTACGCGGCGCGCGGGGCAACACACGCGGCATTGGAGCGCGCATCATCGTTCGCGGCGGGCCGTATGAGCAATCGCAGGAAATGATCGCCGGCGGCCGCTACCTCGCCGGCGATGAGCCGCTCCGCAGCTTCGCCGCCGGCCAAGCGCAAAGCCTCTCGATCGAGGTCGCTTGGCCAAGCGGCAGCCGAACCGTCGTCACCGCGGCCAAGCCGAATTACGCCTACGAAATCCACGAGAAAAACAGCCAACCCAAGCCGCCGCCCTTGGCCAAGCCGCCGCCGATGTTCATCGACGCAAGCGACTGGCTCAACCATGAACACAGCGAACATCCGTCCGACGATTTTCTGCGACAGCCGCTGCTGCCCCGCCGCCTCACCGAGTCCGGCCCCGGCGTGGCGTTCATCGACTGGGATGGCGACGGGCGCGACGAACTGTTCTTCGGTAACGGCGCGGGTGGGAAACTTGTCGGCTACAGCGTCGCCGCCGAAGGCCGCTTGGCCAAGCTCGCCGAACCGGCGTTTGACCGACCGCTCGCCGGTGACGCGCTTGGCTTGGGTGCGCTTGGACAAGGGCTGCTCGTGGCGGTGTCCGCGCACGATTCGCCCACGCCGACTGCCTCGTCGCTGCAACTCTTCCGCCCCGGTGCGGCCAAGCCGAAAGTCATCAAGTTACTGTCCGCCAACCACTCCGATGCCGGCTCGATCGCCGTGGCTGACGTGGACGGCGACGGGCATCCCGACGTGTTCGTCGCCGGTCACGGCATCCCCGGCAAGTTCCCGCAGCCCGCCTCGTCGTGGTTGTTGCGCGGCGGCCCGGGCGGAGTGAAACTCGACGCCGAACAGTCCGCCGTTTTCGCGAACATCGGCCTCGTGACCGCTGCCGTGTTCGTGAATCTGGACGACGATATTTTGCCGGAACTGGCGCTGGCGACCGAGTGGGGGCCGATCCGTATTTTCAAAAACAGCGGCGGCAAATTCACCAACGCGACAAAGGCGTGGGGGCTTGACTCGCAGCCGGGCATTTGGCAGACGCTCGCCGTCGGCGACTTCGACAACGACGGCCGGTTCGATCTGCTCGCCGGCAATTGGGGGTTGAACAGCCCGTACAAGCACGGTGAAAAACGGGTGCCGTATCTAGTCCACAGCGACATCGGCGGCGACGGCTTTTACGATGCGCTCGAGGCGCGGTTCGACGTGGCATCGCAACGACTGTTGCCGCGTCACCAGCTGGTGACGCTCGAGTTGCTGTTCCCGTTTTTGCGGGAAAACTTCCCGACGCATCGTGGTTACGCCGCTGCGACGCTTCAGCAAATTTTCGCCGGTCAACTGGCCGGGGCCAAGCTGCTCAAGGCGTCGCACCTCGCCTCGGTGCTGCTGCTCAATCGCGCCGGGACATTTGAAGCCAGGCCGCTGCCGGTCGAGGCGCAGCTCACGCCGGTCAACGGCGCGACCGTGGCCGACTTCGACGGCGACGGAAACGAGGACGTGTTCCTCAGCCAAAACTTTTTTGCGGTGCGAGTGGAGGATTACCGGATGGATGCCGGCGAGGGTATGCTGCTGCTCGGCGACGGGGCTGGCGGGTTCGCGAGCGTGTTCGGGCACCGAAGCGGCATCAAGATTTTCGGCGAGCAACGCGGCTGCGCCGTGGGCGACCTGAACGACGACGGCCGCCCCGACCTGTTGATCGCGCAAAGCAAGGGCCGCCCGAAGCTGTACCTCAACGCGCTTGGCCAACCCGGCCTCCGCGTGCGTGGCAGTCAAGGCGCGGTGCTTCGGCCGGTATACGACGACGGCACAAAAGGCGCGGCCCGCTTGGTCAGCAGCAGTTCCGGGAGATACTCGCGAAACAGCGACACACAAATTCTTGGGGCTGCCGGGCGCATTCGCAGTGTCGAGGTCACTTGGCCAAACGGAATGAAGCGTGGGGAAAATGTCACCGACCCAGCCAGGCTGCTCGAGTTGTCTGCCGAGTGATCACCCTAAAGCGCCTTGGCGGCGATGTCGGTGCGGGTGAAGGCGCCTTCAAACTGGATTTTTGCGGCGGCCTCGTAGGCGAGGTCGCGGGCGGCCTGCAGCCCTTGGCCAAGCGCGGTGACGCCCAGCACGCGGCCGCCGCTGGTGACGACGTTTTCGCCGTCGAGCTTGCTTCCGGCGTGGAAAACTTTCACGCCTGGCAGGGCGTTAGCGTCGGCGATGCCGGTGATGACTTTGCCTTTTTCGTAGCTGCCGGGATAACCGCCGGAGGCCATCACGACACAGACGGACGATTGCGCCGACCAGCGCAACTCGTGTCCGGCAAGCGTGCCGTCGATGCTTGCCTCGAGCAAATCGACGAGATCGTTCTCAAGGCGCGTGAGGTAAATCTGCGTCTCGGGGTCGCCGAAACGGGCGTTGAACTCGAGCACCTTCGGGCCGTCATCGGTGAGCATGACGCCCGGGTAAAGCATCCCGCGAAAGTCGATACCTTCTGCGGCGCAACCGTCGAGCCAAGGGTCGAGCACGGAGTCGGCGATCTCGGTGAGTTTTTCGTCGCTCAAAAACGGCACCGGCGAGTAGGCGCCCATGCCGCCGGTGTTCAGGCCTTCGTCGCCGTCGAGGGCGCGTTTATGATCCTGCGAGCTGGGGAAAAGCTTGGCGCATTTGCCATCGCACAATGCGTGCAGCGACACCTCCATGCCGGTGATCAATTCCTGGATCAATACGCTCGAGCCGGCCTCGCCGAACGCACGGTCGGTCATGATCTGGTCGATTGCCCCGTTGGCTTCACCGGTATTGTTGCAGATGAGCACGCCCTTGCCGAGCGCGAGCCCGTCCGCCTTCACCGCGCATTGGCCGTCGAGCGACGCAGCAAACGACTTGGCTTCGTCCGCATAGGCGAACGACGCCGACTGCATCGTCGGGATGCCGTTGCGATCCATGAATTCCTGCGAGAAAATTTTGGACGATTCAAACTGCGCCGCCTGCTGTGTTGGCCCCCAGGCGCGGAGACCGGCGGCTTGGAATTGATCGACGATGCCCATTGCGAGTGGGTTGTCTGGGCCGACGACGGTGAGGTCGGCTTGGTTGTCGCGGGCGAACGCGAGCAGTGCCGGCAGATCCTCCGCGCCGATGCCGACGCACTCGACCGCCGAGCCGTTGGCCGCGAGCGTCTCGCCGCCGATACCGGCATTGCCGGGGGCGCACCACATCTGCGTGGCACGGGGGGACTGTGCCAGTTTCCAAACTAGGGCGTGTTCGCGGCCGCCTCCGCCGATTACCAGAATTTTCATCAAGCCCTGCGGCGGCGCATCGTAAATCAGCCTCGGCAGCGGGAAAGCATTTTCCGCCCGGGGCGCTTGGCTAAGCAGGTGGCGGGCAAAAATAAATTGAGCCGGTTGGGGTTTGCCGTCACTCTCTGCGCCCCTGAAATGCGGAAGGTGAACATAGGATTGGTCGGGTGCGGCACGGTTGGCAGCGGCGTGGTGAAGGGCTTGGCCCGCAACGGCGCGCTGATGGGCTCCCGGCTTGGCGTGAGTTTTTCGCTCGGCGGCGTGGCGGTGCGCAACCCGCGCAAGGCCCGGCCGGTGCGCTTGGCCAAGGGTTTGGTCACGAGCGATTGGGAGTCGCTGGTGAGCGACCCGAAGATCGATGTGGTGATGGAGTTGATGGGCGGCACGACCACGGCGCGAAAGGTGGTGGCGGCAGCGCTCAAACTTGGCAAGCCGGTCATCACGGCAAACAAGGCGCTGATCTCCGCGCACGGTGAGTCGATCTTTCGGCTGGTCGAGAAGAACGGCGGCAATCTTTATTATGAAGCGTCGGTGGCGGGCGGCATTCCGATCATCAAATCGCTGCGCGAGGGCTTGAGCGGCAATCGCATTCAGCGGCTTTACGGCATCCTCAACGGCACTTGCAATTACATCCTCACGAAGATGGAAGCCGACGGGAGCGACTTCGCCGACGTGCTCGCGGACGCGCAACAGATGGGCTACGCGGAGGCCGAGCCGTCGCTGGACGTGGACGGGTTTGACGCGCAGCACAAGACCGGCATTCTCGCTTCATTGGCGCATGGGTTCTGGGTGAAGCCGGGGCAGATTTTTGTCGAGGGCATCCGCCACATTACGCCGCTGGACATTCAGTTTGCGCGGCGGCTGGGCTACTGTATCAAGCTGCTCGGCATCGTGAAGAAGCTCGGCAACAAAGTGCAGATCGCCGTTCACCCGGCGCTCGTGCCGGAGACGCATGTGCTGGCGAATGTCAGCGACGTGTTCAATGCAGTTTTGGTTCGTGGCGACATCGTCGGGGACACGCTGCACTACGGTCAGGGTGCCGGTGCAGATGCCACGGCGAGCGCGGTGTTGAGCGATCTTGCCGATGCGGCGCTGGATTTGAAAAACGGTAGCATCGGCCGCGTGCCACCGTTCGTGCCGCACGAACAAAACGGCATGGTGCAGTCGATGGACAAGGCGGTCAGCCCGTTTTATCTGCGATTGAGCGTGGTCGACCGACCGGGAACCTTGGCCAAGATCGCGGCGATTCTTGGCGAGGCGAAGATCGGAATTTGCTCGGTGACACAGCCGGAGGGGCACGTCGGCGAGAGTGTGCCGCTGATTTTGATGCTGCACGACGCGCCGGATCTGGCGATGCGGCAGGCGCTCAAAAAGATCGCCCGCCTCTCCGCGATCAAAGCAAAGCCGACGATGATCCGCGTGGAAACTTTTGCATAATTTTGAACTCGCACGACACCAACTCAACCGGCGCGTGGCAGGGAGTGATCCGCCGTTACGCGGAGTATCTGCCGGTGGACGACTCGACGCCGGTCGTGTCGCTGCTCGAGGGGAACACACCGCTGATTCGCGCCGACCGTCTGGCCCGCGAGATCGGCGGCGACATCGAGCTGCACCTGAAATATGAGGGACTGAACCCGACCGCTTCGTTCAAGGATCGCGGCATGACCATGGCGGTTTCCAAGGCGATGGAGCGTGGCACGGAGGTGGTCGTTTGCGCGAGCACCGGCAACACGTCCGCCTCGGCGGCGGCCTACGCGGCGCGCGCCGGGATCAAGTGCGTCGTGCTGCTGCCGCATGGCAAGATCGCGCTGGGCAAACTGGCGCAAGCGCTGATGCACGGCGCGACGACGATCGCGATCGAGGGCAATTTTGACGACGCGCTGCGAATCGTCCGCGAACTGGGCGAGACAGGCCAGGTGGAGGTCGTGAACAGCGTCAACCCGGTGCGGATCGATGGCCAAAAGACGGCGGCGTTCGAGGTGGTCGACCAGCTTGGCCAAGCGCCGGACTTTCATTTCCTGCCGGTTGGCAACGCCGGCAACATCACGGCGTACTGGAAGGGTTACAACGAGTACCGCGACGCCGGCTTGGCCAAGGCGGTGCCGAGGATGTTCGGTTTTCAGGCCGCCAACGCAGCGCCGCTGGTCGAGGGTCGGCCGATCAAGAATCCGCGAACGGTGGCTACGGCCATCCGCATTGGCAACCCGGCGAGTTGGGACGGCGCGATGAACGCGCTCAAAGAATCCAACGGCCACATTGCCAAAGTAACCGACGAGGAGATTTTATCTGCGTACAAATTGGCGGCGCGCACTGAGGGCGTTTTCGCCGAGCCGGCGAGCGCGGCGTCGTTGGCCGGGCTGATCCACTGCGTGCGTGACGGGCTGATACCGGTCGGCAGCAAAGTTGTCGCCACGCTCACCGGGCATGGGCTGAAGGACCCGGACAACGCCATCAGCGTCGCCGGCCTCGAGCCGACAGTCGTCGCCCCGGAGACCGATGCCGTGAAGCGAGTTATCGGGCTTTGAGTTGACCGAGCGCTTGGCTTGCCAAGGGGAGGTTTGGCTTTTACCGTCCGTCGCCTGTATGGAGAAGGTTGTTATTATCGGGTCCGGCTGCGCCGGACTGACTGCTGCGATTTACACCGCCCGCGCCAATCTCGAGCCGCTTGTGCTGACCGGCGCGATGCCGGGCGGTTTGCTCACCACGACCAGCATCGTCGAGAATTTCCCCGGTTTCGCCAAGGGCATCGACGGCACGGAGTTGATGATGGAGATGCAGCATCAGGCCGAGCGGTTTGGGGCTAGGATCCAGTTCGGGAGTGCGGTGGATGCAATCGATTTCAGCGGCAGCCAATTGAAACTAACAGTGGACGGCAACGAGGTGGAGACGCAGACGGTGGTCATCGCCAGCGGGGCGGGGCACCGGCATCTCGGGCTGGAGAGCGAGGCCAAGCTGGAGAAAAAGGGCGTCACTTACTGCGCGACCTGCGATGGGGCGCTGCCGATGTTTCGCGACCAGCCGCTGGTGGTGGTCGGTGGCGGCGACTCGGCGTGCGAGGAGGCAACTTACCTAACCCGTTTTGCATCAAAGGTTTACTTGGTTCACCGGCGTGACGAGTTGCGGGCTTCGAAGATCATGGCCGAGCGCACTTTGTCCCATGACAAGATTGAGATGGTGTGGAACTCGGAAGTCACCGAGGTGACGGATGTCGAGCAGGATAAAGTGACCGGAGTGAAAGTGCGAAACACCTCGGGCGACGAGCGCACGATCGATTGCGCCGGGTTGTTTATCGCAATCGGGCACGTGCCGAACACCCAGTTGTTCCAAGGCGTGATCGACATGGATGACGCCGGTTATATCTTGCCCAAGCGCGGGCAGGAAACCAATGTCACTGGCGTGTTCGTAGCGGGCGACTGCTCGGACAAAGTTTACCGGCAGGCGGTCACAGCGGCCGGTCAAGGGTGCGCGGCGGCGATTGAAGCCGAGCGTTACCTCGCGTCGCTCGACCAGTGACGGCGAGTTTTTGTGACAAATATTTTCAACCATGCAGCCACGCAAGGCACAGATAAAACGCGATACCGGCGAGACGAAGATTCGGCTCAGCCTGAACATCGACGGCAAGGGAAAGTCGAAGATCGATACGGGCATCCCGTTCTTCGACCACATGCTGACGTTGTTCGCTAAGCACGCGACGATGGATCTGAACTTGCGTTGCAACGGCGACGTCGAGGTGGATCATCATCACACCGTCGAGGACTGCGGCATCGCGCTTGGACAGGCATTCGCCGGAGCGCTTGGCGACAAGAAGGGCGTGCGGCGTTACGGCACCGGGTTCGACCCGCGTAACCCGTTCACCGGCGAGGCGTACGTACCGATGGACGAGTGCCTCGCGCGCTGCGTGGTCGACTTCAGCAACCGGCCGCACCTCGTTTGGCGCGGCTTGGCCAGGCACCACCAAAAAGGCATCACCGATGAGGACAAGTCGCAGGACATGTCGTCGGTGTTTCGCTTCGGCTTGGCCCGGGATTTTTTCCAGGCGTTCACCAACGACGCCCGGTGCAACCTGCACCTCGAGTTGCTGTACGGCGACGAGCCTCATCACATCGTGGAGGGGCTGTTCAAGGCGTTCGCCCGGGCGACCGACTTTGCCTGCCAACGCGACCCCCGAATTGCCGGGCAGTTGCCCAGCACGAAAGGGAAATTGTAACTACCTTGAATAAGCCCGTTTTTGGGCGCGTCATTTTAAATGCCGGAAGAACTAGCATATTCCTCGGCCGAAGAGCCTCAACTGGTCCAGTGGGCCAAGGTGGGCGACATGCAGGCATTTGAGGAGTTGGTTGCCCGGTATCGCGACCGCATCTACGTGCGCGCCTACAGCATCATGCGCAATGAGACTCTCGCGGTGGATCTTTCCCAGAATGCGTGGGTGAAGGCGTGGCAGCGTCTTGAACAATTCCATGGCGAGGCAAGTTTTCCAACTTGGCTGAGCCGGATCGTCACCAACCTCTGTCTCGACGAACTGCGGCGGCAGAAACGAGCGCGGATGGACTCCATCGAGGCGATGGAGGAAACCACTGGCCCGGTCGAGAACCGGATGGAGGTGGAGGCGATCGATCCCGTTGAGGGACTGAGCCGTGGAGAACTGCGCGAACGAATCGACGCTGCTTTGGCTAAGCTTTCGGATAAACACCGAACGGTGATCGTCCTCTATGAGTTTGAGGAACTTGAGTACAGGGAGATCGCCGAGAAGATGGGCACCTCCATCGGGACTGTTATGTCGCGGTTGTTTTATGCCCGAAAACGGTTGGCCAGTTTGCTAAAGGAAACGCTGAAACGGGACGGATTAATCGAATGAACGAGAACGAAATACAACTTAAGGTGCAGGCCCTGGTGGACGGTGAACTAACCGGACGCGAGGCAGAAGAGCTGCTTTCTCGCTTGGAGAGCGACGCCGGGTTGAAGGCGTTGCACACGCGACTCACTGTTGTGCGTGGGTTAATGGCTGATGCCGAGTTGCCGCGCACGCTGCCCGAGTCGGGCGACTTCCACTGGAGTCAAATATCAAAGGCCATCGAGCGTGAAGAACGGCAAGCCAAACACATGGCTAGGCCGGCATCGGGTGCGAACTGGCTAAGACGTTGGGTGTTGCCGCTTGCAGGCATTGCATGTCTCGTGCTGGTGCTGTCTCTGCAGCAAACCACGATGCCAGACCTCGAAATTCTGCTGGGTAGCGACCATGAACTCGAGTTGTCAATCGAAGATCTCGATGTCATGACTTTCAACACCGGGGACGACAACATGAGCGTTGTTTGGCTCGATTACTCTATTGATCTTCAGCAGGACGGGATAGATCTATGGCTTGATTAAGGCTGGCAAACCGTCTATGATATACCTCCTATTGATGAATTTGTCTCTCAGTAACTTGATAAGCCGATTTACTTTTCTGGTCGCCCTGCTGGTATTTGTCGGTGGCGGCTTCGTTGTGGCGCAGGCCGATCCGATTACCGTTCAGGCCCGCTTGGTGTTGGGCACTAGCACGGAGCAAAAAGGTAAAACGGAGGTTTCCAACGCGATTAGGAAGCGCTTGGCCAAGGTCTTCAAATGGATGAAGTACTATGAACTTTGTTCAAGGCGAATTGGCATTGTCGATGGCGCCACAAAAACCGCCAAACTGAGCAAGACCACAAAAATTGAGGTCTCCAACCAAAAGAATAACAGAATTGGGGTCAGCCTGTTTAGTGAAGGCAAAATGCTGGTTCAAAAAAATCAGCTATTAAAGCCCGGCAGCTGCATGGTTTTGGCCGGCGGAAGTGGCACCGACTCCGCCTGGTTCATTGTCCTCTCCAAGGACAAGTAATCCTTCGCTGACCGAGCGCTTTCGTTCTATTTCGGTCTTCAACTCTCAGTCCGGATGATGTTTTCAACTGAAGGGAGCACGGACTCACCGACTTTGAGCGTCCCTCGAACTGGCTGGAGCTTGCCTCCGACGACTTAAAGGACTGCTCCAAGTCCTTTGAGCACGCCTCAAACGATCTTGAGCACCGCTCAAACCACTTTGAGGACGCCCCAATCGACTTTGGGGACCGCTCAAACTACATTGATCGCTCCACCAAGTGCTTTGCCCCCTGCTCAAAGTACTTTGATCGATGCTCCATCCAGGGTGGTTTTTGTTGCAAAACAGGAAAACAGGCAGTCCTGCGGCAAAAATGCTCCAGATGCTGATTCATAACCGTTCCGCTGCTTCTGCTGCATCCACTTCCTCCTGTGTCGGCTTGC
>JABGZB010000292.1 GCA_018674955.1 Verrucomicrobiota bacterium
ATCATGATGTGAGCCCAACTGGCCAGGCCACGGCCACGCACCCGCTTTTGTCCGAGGCCCTCCTTCAGCAGTCGACCGAGGCGCGGCCTCAATCGCGCAAAATTGCCGAGCAGGATTTCCCTGATGGCGACCGGCCTGCCCTGCCGCCAAAGTTTCCAGCGCCGCCAAACGCCCCAGCAAAACACCAGCACCGACGACGCGGCAATCACGTAAAACGCAATGACCGACGACGGCGGAATATTGCCGAACGTCTCGCGCGTCAATTGCGTCAATTGAATCGCCGGTTCGTCCATCACATTTTCACTCGTTCGGATTTCGGATCGTAGGCCGGTTGCAGTGACAGCTTGGCCGGCACTCGTTCGCAGGCCACCTCCAGTTCGTAGTTGCCGCTGAGCAAAAAGTCACGATTCACTCCGTCGGCGTTTCGCACGTAGCCCATGCCAAGCCCTTGGCCGACGCTGTGTCCAAAGCCGCCGCTGGTCAGCCAGCCGACACGTTCGCCGTTGCGATAAATCGTCTCTCGCCCCAACAGGACCACCTCGGGATCGTCCACCGTGAAAAAGGCCAAGCGCTTGGCTAAGCGACCAGTCTTTTGCTGCTCGAGCGCCTCGCGGCCGAGGAACGGCGTGTCGGTCTTCAACTTGGCCGCCCAGCCGAGTCCGGCCTCGAGCGGGGTGTGGTCGGGCGTCACGTCGGCGCCCCAGATTCTGTAGCCCTTTTCTAGGCGCAAAGTATCGATGGCTCGATAACCGGCGTTGGCGATACCATGCACTTGGCCAAGCTCCATCAGTCGATCGTAAACCGCTCCGGCCGACTCGCTCGGCATATGCAGTTCCCAACCCAACTCGCCGACAAAAGTTACGCGCATGGCCCGCACCGCGGCCCCGGCGATCTGTAGTTCACGCGAGGTCGCGAACGGGAATACGTCGCTCGACAGATCGACGTCGGTGGCCTGCGTGAGCACCTCGCGTGCGAGCGGACCCATCAGCCCCAGCACCGCAGTCGACATCGAGACGTCCGTCAACTCCACATCGCTCCCGTCGGGAATGTTGCGCTCGATCCAGTTGAAATCACGCGCAGCCGAACCGGTGCCGGTGACGATGTAAAATTGATCCGCGGCCAGACGGCAAACGGTAAGGTCAGCCTCGATGCCTCCGCGCTGGTTGCAAAGCTGTGTGTAAACCAATCGACCTGGTTCAACAGCGATATCGTTGGCGCAGATCCATGAAAGTGCTTTCTCAGCGTCCGGGCCGTCGAGACGGTATTTCGCGAACGATGACTCGTCAAAGAGAGACACCTCCTCGCGAGTGTGCCGGTGTTCGCGGGCCACGTGCTCGAACCAGTTCGCGCGCCCGTAGCTTGGCTCGTCCCTCGGCTCGACGCCGTCCGGCGCAAACCAGTTCGGCCGCTCCCAGCCGAACTTGCTGCCGAAACAGCCGCCGCCTGACTTAAGTCGCTCGTAAAGTGGTGACATCTTCAGCGGCCGACCGGACTCGTGTTCCTCGCCTGGCCAAGCCATCGTGTAATGCTTGCCAGTGGCCTCGGTCGTGCGATCGATGAGAAACTTCGTGTCACGGTGATGTTCGCCGAAACGCCGGATATCCACCGGCCACAAATCCATCGCCGGCTCGCCACCCACAATCCACTCCGCCAACGCCCGCCCCGCACCGCCGTTGGCCGCGATGCCGTAAGCGTTGAAACCGGCACCGACAAAAAAGCCGCGCACTTCCGGCGACTCGCCGAGAATGAAACTGCCGTCCGTTGTGAAGGCTTCCGGTCCGTTGATGAGTTGGCGGATGCCGGCATTTTCCAGCGCAGGCACGCGGCCGACGGCCTGCAGGAACAACCCCTCGAACTGATCCCAGTCGCTTTCGAGCAATTGAAAATGGAAGTCGCGCGGGATGCCGTCCGGCGGCGTCCACGGCATGGGATTCAGCTCGTAACCACCCATCGCGAACCCGCCGACTTCCTCCTTAAAATAACAGAGCCGATCCGGGTCTCGCAGCGTCGGCAAATCGGCGGTGACTCCCTCGATTGGCTCGGTGATAAGATACTGGTGCTGCATAGGTTGAACCGGCACGGAGACGTTCGCCAAGCGGCCGCATTCGCGCGCCCAAATGCCGCAGCAGTTGACGGCGATTTCGCACTCGATGTCACCCAATTCTGTCTGCACGCCGGCGACTCGGCCATCGCGAATGTCGAAGCCGGTCACGCGGCAGCCCTCGATGATTTGTGCGCCGTCCATCTTCGCGCCCTTGGCCAAGGCTTGGCACAAATCGGACGGACTCGCCTGCCCGTCGGTCGGTAAAAACGCCGCGCCAACCAAGTCCGAGACATCCATCATCGGCCAAAGTTCCTTCGCTTCGCTTGGCGAGAGCAAATGCATTTCCAGTCCGAAGCTGTGCGCCGACGTCGCCTGGCGCTTGATCTCGGCAAGACGCTCGTTGTTGCAGGCCAAGCGTAAGCCACCATTGGCTTTCCAGCCGGTCGCCTGGCCGGTTTCCTCCTCGAGTTTGCTGTAAAGATCGACGCTGTATTTTAGCAGTTGCGTGATGCTGGCCGAGCTGCGCAACTGGCCCACCAAGCCGGCGGCGTGAAACGTCGAGCCACCGGTCAGCGTCTTGCGCTCGAGCACGACGACGTCCTTCCAGCCAAGCCTCGTGAGGTGATAGGCCACGCTGCATCCGACGACACCTCCGCCGATAATGACAACCCGCGCACGCGGTGGCAGTTGAACCACTTGATCAGTGTCTGAGGCCATAATAGGTTTCGTAAATTCGCTTGGCCTTCGCTTGCGCCTCGGCTGCGTTCCACTCGCTGTCGAGGAACCGGTCCGGGCTGAGACTACGCACGTAGTCCGACGGCTCCGACTCTAGCATCGACTCCACCACGTGCCGACCGATGCCGGCCGAGCCACTCACGCCGTGCGCGTTGCAGCCGCCGGCCATCACAAAGCCCTTAAGGCGGCTGCTCTCGCCGATGATGAATTTTCCGTCCGGCACGAAGGTCGGCCAGCCTTTGAAAATGCTGCGCACGCCGAGGTCGGCCGCCTTGCCATAGAGCGGAGCGATCTGTTCGATGAACCAGCCCATCACATCCCAATCCTCCTCGACACGCGGCGGCGTCTGGCCGTTTTCAAAATCATCCGGCGCGAGTGACAGCGACTCCGGCTCCCAGCCGCCGAGCAGCAGTCCGTTGATCTCGGCGCGCAGATAAAGCGAGGCATCTGGCACGCGCATCACCGGCAGTTCCGGTTGCATACCCTCGGCATCGACGCTCACAAAATATTCGTGCCGTACCGGGAAAATCGGCAGTTCGAGGCCTGCCATTTTCGCAACATGCCACGCGTGCGCACCGGCGGCGTTGATGACTGTGTCGCAGGCAATTGCGCCCTGGCTCGTGTCAACACCGGTGACACGGCCGTTCTCCATGCGGATGCCTTCGACCCTAACACCCGTAGCCAGGTGTGCGCCCTTTTGCCGGGCGCGATGGGCGTAGGCCATTGCGAGATCGTTGGGCTGCAGATAGCCGTCGCTCGGACACCACAGCACCGCCTTAGCCGGGGAAAAATCGAACATCGGCCACTTGGCCTTGGCTTCGTCATTGCTGATGAACGCCGTCTCGAGGCCGGCCTCATCGGCGGTTGTTTTCATCTGCTCAAACTCCACCATGCGCTCGTCAGTCAACGCCACGCGCAGCGATCCGACCTGTCGCCAACCCGGCTTGGCCTCCGGCTCCTCCTCCATCTCGGAGAAGGTCTTGACCGACCACATCGCCAACTTGACACGATCGACGCTGGAGCGAACCTGGCCGACCAGGCCGGCCGCCTGCGAGGTCGTCTCCGAGGCGAGTGCGTCGTTTTTCTCTAACAGCAGTACATCGGTTTTGCCAGCTTGGCAGAGGCTGTGCAGCACGCCACAGCCAACGCCCCCGCCGCCGATCACCACAATTTCCGAATCGCCTGGCGTATCCATCACGTCAACTTCCGCTCCGGTTTTTCGCCGCCTCGGCGAGCAGCGGTACGACCTCAAACAGGTCACCGACGATGCCGTAGTCGGCCAACTGGAAAATCGGCGCGTCGGGGTCGGTGTTGATCGCGACGATGTGCTTCGAGGTGCGCATGCCGGCCAAGTGCTGGATCGCACCACTGACACCGCACGCGATGTAAACCTGCGGCGACACCACCTTGCCGGTCTGGCCGACTTGGTCGCGGTACGGGCGGTACCCGGCATCGACCGCCGCGCGCGACGAGCCGACTGCCGCGCCGATGCTGTCGGCAAAATTCTCGATTACGCTGAAATTCTCCGCGCTGCCAAGCGAGCGGCCGCCGGTCACGATGATCGACGCCTCGGTGACGTCCGGGCGTTCGTTGCCACCGGCGATGATTTTCTTGAGTGCGGTTTTTTGTGCCGGAAACTCAACAGCGACCGAGGCATCCGAGGCGCTGCGAGCGGCGTCCGACTCGGGCGGCTTGACCGTGCGCGGACGGACGCTGATCACCTTCAGACCGTCATCAGTGAACTCGACTTCGGCCGTGGCTTTGCCGGCGTAAACCGGGCGGCGCGCGGTCACTTGATCACCGTCGCAACTCACTTGAATACAGTCGGTTGCCAGAGCAGCATCGAGCGCGGCGGCCAACCGCGGAGCCAAGTCCTTGCCCTGCGCCGAGTGCGCGGCGAGCACCACGTCGGGGGCGAGCTGCGGGATGAATTGGCCAAGCGCTTGGCCAAGAGATTCGCCGGTGCCACTAGCCAAGGCGGGCGATTCGATGAGATGCACCTTGGCCGCGCCGAGTTGGCCAAGCGGCCCGGCGAGCGGCTCGACGCTCTCCCCGGCAACGACGGCGTGGACTTCCGCTTGGCCAAGCGGCAGGCCGAATAATTCCTGCGTGGCTTCGCTGAGTAGCCCGTTTTTGTGTTCGGCAATGATTAAAATTTTCATGTCAGTTTTTTGGTTAAATGGCTTGGATGTCTTCGGCGAGCACGCGGATCAATTCCTTCGCTTGATCGGCGGGAGTGCCTTCGATGATTTGGCACGGCTGTTTGGGCGGCGGCAGCTCGAAGTTTTTTAGCCGCGTTTTGCGGTTGGTTTCGGTGACGCCAAGTTCGTCGGCGAACAATGTGTCGATCGGTTTTTTCTTTGCCCGGATGATGTTGAGGGCGGTGGCGTAGCGCGGCTCGTTGAGGCCGACCTGCGCGGCGACGACCGCCGGGAGCGACGTCTCGATGACCTCGATGTTGCCACCGCCGACATCGCGGCGACAGGTGATCACGCCGTCGCCGTAGTCGATGCCGTTGACCACGGTGACGCACGGCATGCCGAGGGACACAGCGAGCGCTTGGCCCACCGCGGCCGCGCCGTCGTCGATCGCCTCCTTGCCAGTGAACACGATGTCCGGCTGGCCAAGCTTGCCGATGGCGACGGCGAGAGCGCGGGCGTTCATGCCCGAATCGGCGTCGCCGGGAAGGTCGAGTCGCACGGCCGAGTCGGCCCCCATGGCGAGCGCCATTCGCAGCGAGTCGGTCACGCGCTCGGGCCCGGCGGAGAGCACGGTGACGGTCGAGTCCGGCCGCTGCTCGCGCAGCCGCAGCGCCTCCTCGATGGCCAACTCGTCGTGCGGTGAGATGATCCACTGGATGTCCGCCTCGTCGATTCCATTGCCGTCACCGCGCAGCTTGATCCGCGTCGTGGTGTCCGGCACCTGCTTGATACATGCAAAGATGTTCATTAAAAATTATTCAGCTCCCTTTTTCAGTTGATTCAAATACCAACGAACGAAGCGCTCGACGTTGTATTCCTTGTGGGTGGAATACGGCCCGGGCTGGTAGCCGCTGGATTGCACGCCCAACTGCGCGGCCTCGCACAGCGTCCAGTCCTGCTCGGAGGTGAGTTGCCAAAAGGGCATGACTTTTTCGAGATCGTAATCCTTGCCCTCCTCCGCTTTTTCATCGACGAGCCAAATGACCCGCACCTCGGTTGTGGACTTGTCGATCGGCAGCAGTCGCGTGCTCACGACGTGGTCGCAACTGGCGTGGCACCACATGTTGGGCACGGTGCGAAGCCGAAGCGTGCCGACGGAGTTGTCGGTGTAGTCGCCCATCAACGGCGCGACTTGCTGGCCATTCATGGTCTCGCTGACGTAGCCGTCGGCCAACGGTGTGCGGTTGATGGTGAACCAGCCTTCATTCCCGGCGTCCGGGAACGGCGCCATGCCGCTGCTGCGGTGGGTGATGGCCAAGCCCTGCCTGCCCCACGTCTTCTCGCTGCGTTCGGACTTGTCGGCGATTTTAGCCATCAACTCCGACGAAGTGTCGTCGGTGTTGTAATGGTCGTAGTTGGCCTTGATATATTGCGGGTGGCTGATGTTGCAGTGGTAGCACTCGCGGTTGTTTTCCCAGACAAGTTTCCAGTTGGCGTTGACGGTGTAGTTGACCGCTTTGGCCACCTTGGCACGGTCGCAACCCTGCGGCCGAAGCATCGGTTCGATCAATTCCCGCGCCAGGCCAAAGTTATCCGGCCGCTTAGCCAAGTTCACAAAAATAAAGCCGCACAGATTTTCGGTGGCCACGGGCGACAATCCAAGCGCCCCGGTGTCCAGCCCGTCCTGCATCCCACGGCACGACAACAGCCTGCCGTCCTTGCCGTAGACCCATTGGTGATACGGGCAGACCAGTTGCCGCGCCGTGCCACTTGGCTTGTGGCAGAGCAACGTGCCGCGATGACGGCAGACGTTGTGAAAGGCCCGCACCTCGCCGTCGTCACCGCGGATCACGAGCAGCGGGTCGGTGCCGATGCTGAAGGTAACGTAGTCGCCGGGTTTCGGGATCTCACAATCGTGACCTACGAATAACCAGCCCCGGCGCCACACCCGATCAAGATCCGCGTAAAAAAAATCGTCCGACGAGAAAAACTTGCCCGGCAAGCTCCGCCAATCCGGGCACACCCCGGCAGCGGCAGTGATCGGGTCAGGCGACTGGGATTCGAACGTCATGGGGCTCATCGACCAAAAATGCCCGCGCAAGCGAGCCAAGCGAGGGTGTCCGTTTTGCCTGCGCGGCAGTATAACCAATTTTGGCCAGCAAGGGTCATAGCGTTATTTTTGAAGATACTCCATGACAGCCTCGGTGCGGTTTTGGACCCCCAGCTTTTCGTAGATGTTCTTGAGATGATTGTGCACCGTCCAGGCGCTGATTTGGAGCATCTCGGCGATTTCCTTGTCCAGCGCGCCCCGGCAAAGATGGGTCATCACCTGATGCTCGCGGGGAGTGAGATGCGGGAGCGTGTCTCCCTCTGGATCGCCCGTCAAAAAATCGATCTGCTTCTTGAAATATTGCCGCACCCAGCGCGACAGTGATGCCGTGTTCTGCCTCGATTTGTGCTTGGCGGCGGCGCTCTCCTCCAGCAAATGCAGCATCCGGCCCGGCGGTGTGCGGTGCAGATAATACCCGTAATGACTGCCAGCAGTGGAGTTGAACAACTGCTCACTGTCCTCGAACGTCGAGAAAGCCACCACCGGGCAGCCCGGGAACCGCTGCTTGAAACAAGCGTCGAGTTCCTCGCCGGAAAACCCCGGCAACCCCCGGTTGACCAGCAGCAGCCCCGGCTCATCCGCTGGGCCAAGCTTGCGCAGTGAACCGATGTCCGCGAACGTCTCGCGGCAAGCAAAACCGGGCGCTTGGCTCGTCAACCCGTGCAGGCCCGCCGCCACCGTCTTGTCCGGTTCCACCACGAAAACATTCACCGAGACGGCGTCCGCCCCGTCGCGCTTGGCCAAGCGCCTAGTTCCGCCGGGGCGGGTGTGAATCGTCGTGTACGTGGAGCAAAACGGGCTACCAAACCAAAACAGCGCCAACGTCAGTTCACGCCGATGCCGCGCAGCCGCGCTCTCCCAGCCCTCCCGGGTCACGCAATTAAAAACCTCCAGCGCCTGCTCCGCCGCACGCGCCTCGTTGAGGGTGCCCAGCGGGAAGTAGCAGCCCGCGCCATCGTGCTCGATGCGGCAGGAAAACTCCGGCTTGGCGTCGGGCATGGCCCGGTACTTGCGCTCCACCAAGCGCAGCCGCCAGTAGTCGATCAACCCGCGCGGATCGCTGCTGCACGGCCCCAAAGGCTCGCTTGGCTGAACCTCATCATGTGAGCCAAGCGCCGGCCAGCCGGCTTGCTGAAGCTGGGCGAACAGGTCGGCCGCCTTCGCCGCCGCCACATCCTGATCCACCGCGCCGAGCGAGACCGTCCGGCGCACCCCTTGGTATTGAATCTTGGCCGACCAGCCGCGAACCCGGTGCAGTTTGCCGGCGCGAACGTAGCTGTTGCGGAACACGCGGGTGCGCCAATAGGCCGACTCGAGCCGCTGATCTGCCGCCTCCTCGCCCGTTCCGATCCAATCCGTTGGCGCTTGCTTGGACATGCTTGGACACATCTAACTCAGCCTCCCCCGCTGGGCAAGTCTGAACTCCGCTTGACCAAGCGGGAACGGCTTGGACACGCTTGGACATTCTTTGCCTTTTATACCCAGTGGCGGGGTCGTTTTTTGCGGCCAAAAAAGGCCATTTCTGCTTTCAAGCGGGTTCCTGATAATCCCCGTCTGACGCGACTAAAATCGAGTCCACTCAAAACCAACCCCCTACCAATGAACAAACTACTAAAAATCAAATGGCTCCTCGTGGCGGGCATCCTGACGACACAAATCCCAGCTGCGTCCGGGCAAGAAGTCAGCACCGATTATGGCAACTACGCCGAAGGTGAAGAAATCATCGTCACGTTCGGCGACGGCCCGGGCAACCCCAAGGACTGGGTGGGCCTGTACAAGCAGGACATGGTCGCGGGCGATGTCGGTTCGCTCGCGTGGTTCTACGTCAACGGCACCACGACGAGTGGCGATGGTCTCACCGAGGGCGACTTGACCTTCCCCGACGGGATGGCCGACGAGGGAATCTACGAGGCACGGTTTTTTGAGAACGACAGTTACACCGTGCTGGCCAAGGCGATCTTCACAGTCGGCGATATCGGTCCCGGTGTTAAAACGGACAAATCCTCCTATACGCCGGGAGAGGCGATCACGGTGGATTTCTTTGTCGGCCCCGGCAACCCGAAGGACTGGGTGGGGCTTTACAAGGTGGACATGACCCCCGGCGATGTCGGTAGTCTGGCTTGGTTTTACGTGGATGGAACTACGGCCAGCAGCGAGGGAATCGAATCCGGCACGATCACCTTTGCCGGCGGCATGGCGGATGAGGGAGATTACAAGGCTGTGTTTTTCGAGAACGACGGCTACATGATTTTGGCCGAGTCATTGTTCAAGGTGCAAAAGGCTGCACCGGACACTCCGCAGGTGGTTTCCACGGCGCCGGAAGAGGATGCCAAATACGCCGATCCTGAGGTGGGCTTCACGGCGGTCATCCGCAACGGCAGCACAGTACTGAACCCTGATAGCGTGAAGCTGAGTCTGGACGGCACAGTCGTTAAGGTGGAAATCACCGCCGACGATGACGGGTTCAACACGGTTGCTTTTGTTGGGGAGGGGTTGTTCGAGGCCGGCTCCAGCCATAAGTTCAACCTGGAGTTTTCTGACAACGGCGACCCCATCACCGCCGGGGCGGTTGAGGTGGAGTTTGACGTTGCCAACTATTTGCAACTCGAGATGCCCAAGCCGATTTACTTCGAGAACTTTGACGGGGTCGAGGAGTTCGGGCTGCCGGCCGGCTGGGAAGGGGTCAACCTGTCGCAGGAACTCAACATCGAACTGGAGCCGGACGACTTCACCTCGGCCTATTACGAGGGCTGGGTGAATGTCGCGATGAGCCGCTGGAGCAAGAGTGGCAGCGCGGCGCAGAAAGCGGTTCGGCCAGCCCCGCCTGTTTTCGTGAACGGCGACCGGCAGGCGCTCGTGGATAACGCGCTCGTCGCCGACTCCGCCTCGCGCAACGGCCATTTCCTTACGTTCCTTTACACGAACGATTACGACCTGAGCCAGCACAAGGACGTGCACCTCGCCTTCTACAGCCACTACGCGCAGAACCAGGACAGCTCCGGCTCCGTCGAGTACTCGATCGATGGCGGCGAAACCTGGCTGCCGGTGCTTTACATGATCGCCCGCGACGACATCGTCCGCGATGACGATGGAAACGTGGATGCGATCACCACGCTGGAGCAGCCGCACGGCGACGTCGCCATCGGCTATCACCCGGACACGTTTGAGGAGGTCGGCGGCTTTTACGGCGCGTACATCGGCGCGGAGATTTCCGAGGAACTGGCCCCGTACATCAGCGGCCGGATCGACGACAACCAGACCGAGTCGAAGCGGTACGAGCTGTTCCGACTGCCGGAGGCGGACGGCAAAAAAACGGTTCGCTTCCGCTTGGCCAAGAGCGGCACCTATAGCTGGTACTGGGGCATCGATAATTTCGGCCTCTACAGCATCGCGCCAAGCTCGATGCCGGAGGTGGTCGAGGCCAACCCGGCCGCTGGGAGCCAAGGTGCCAACCCAATGCCTTTGATCACTTTTGTGATCAAAAATGGCGAGGCCAAGCTGGATCCGGATTCGGTCAGTCTCCAGTTCAATGGCACTGCTGCCGAGGGGGTCACCGTGTCGGAAACCAAGATCGGCGTAGAGGAAGGCTATCAAGTCACCTACCAGGTGACCGAACTGCTCGCGTCCCTCTCAGATAACAGCTTCAAGCTCACCTTCAGAGAAGATTCCGCTGACAAACGGGAGGGTACCTACGAGGGGAGCTTCACCGTGGGCGACTTCGCCAGCCATGCGCTACCGGAGCCGATTGCTTTCGAGTCATTTGACGACCTCGATGAATTCGCCCTGCCGGAGGGATGGGCCGTGAAGAGCTACGTCAACGAGGCAGACGCTATCAACTTGGATGAGGATCCGGATGACTGGACCTCGATGACCTATGCCGGCTGGACATCCGTATCACTGGACCGCTGGAAGAGCAGCCCCTACTGGACTGAAAAATCAGAGGCGCCAAGTCCCCCAGTATTCGTCAATGGCAAGGCCCAGTTCCCCGAAGGCAATTTCCTGATTGCCGATTCCTCCCTGCGCAACGCCCATTTCATGACTGTGCTCGAGACGAAAGATTTCGACCTTGGCCAGCACGCCAACGTGCAC
>JABGZB010000293.1 GCA_018674955.1 Verrucomicrobiota bacterium
CTCAGCGAACGCAGCCTCCTGGCTATCCAGCCTGAGATCACCCTTCTGTTTTTTGGAGCCGTGGCAGTCGATGCAGCGCGCCTCGAAAACCCCCTGGACCGACTTGGCAAAATCCACCTTCTCCTCCGCCCAGCCGTTCAGGCCAAGGGCGCCCATGGTAAGAATAATAGCGATCGAATTTCTCATTTTAATTTAACGTGAACCCAGAAGGGAAGTATCCCTACGCTATTCATGGTTGGCAACCAAAAAAGTGAGCTGGGCCGAGGATTCAATAAACCCGGCGTAGGTGCGATGGCAGGATGTTCAGTTCAGCTCGGTACTTGGCCACGGTGCGTCGGGCGATCTTGACGCCCTTGTCGTTGAAGGCTTTGACGAGGTCCTCATCGGACAGCGGCTTGGCAGCATCCTCTGTCTTGACGAGTTCGCCGAGCATGCCTTTGACGCTAGTGTTGGCCAAGCTGGTACCGTCCTTGGAGGCTAAGCCAGAAGTGAAAAAGTATTTCATCTCCAAGACACCATGGGGCGTCTCGATGTATTTGCCGGAGACGGCCCGGCTGACTGTGGTCTCGTGCACGCCCACGACGTCGGCCACCTGCGACATAGTCATCGGGCGCAATTGCGACGCTCCTTGCTCCATGAATTCCCCTTGGCGCTTCAGGATTTCCAAGGCAATGTTCATGATAGTGGACTGCCGTTGATGGATGCTCTTGAGCAGAAACTTGCCGGAACGAATCTTGTCACGAATGTAGTTGCGCACATCACCCGAGGTGGCAGCCTGAGCCATGAGATCCTTGTAGGCGTTGCTGATGCGCAACCGAGGGATGTACTCATTGTTGGAGGTGACCTTCCACTCGCCGTCATCGCCGCGTGAAATGAAGATCTCCGGCACGACGAACTGGTTGGTTTCGGGCATGTACTCGCGGCCCGGCTTGGGCTCGAGATGGCCGATGTGCTCCAAGGCGTCCTGCACGGCATCCACAGTCTCGCCGGTTTTCTTGGCAATCTCACGGATTCGCCGACGGCCAAGCTCGTTCATGCAGTCACGGACAATTCGATATTCCAGCGAGTCGGAGCGCTCCGCTCGTTCAAGCTGCAGCATCAGGCACTCGCGCAAGTCACGGGCACCAACTCCCGGCGGATGAAACGCCAGCACAACATCCAGCACAGCCTGTATATCATCACCCGGGCAGCCGCTGGAAAACACCAGTTCATCCACGCTCGACTGCAGGAAACCGGCATCATCGATGTTGCCGATGATCAACTCAGCAATCTTAAATTGTGGCTCACCCAGATTCGACAGGCGCGCCTGCTCTATCAGAAAATCCTGCAGTGACTGGGTTGTCGTCACCGAGTCCAGCATGAACTGGTGCTTCTCGTCCTCATCCCTTGAATTGCGTGACGGGAGATTTGTGCTCGAGAAATGGTCGCGCCAATCCTGATCCAGCTCGAGCAACTGGTTGATCTCTTTCTGGAAATCGTCCACCGGCTCCCCAGCGTTGCTCTCGTCCGTGGGGTCGTACTGCGTGTCGCTCGGCGGCTCGGCGAGATCGACCTTGGCCTCCTCGGTCTCCTCCCGCTCACGCGCGTCCGCATCGAGGGCAGGCAACTCCTCAAGCACAGGATTGGCCTGCAACTCCTCATTAATCATGGCCTTGATCTCCAGCATCGGAGCCTGCAACAGGTTGAGGGATTGCTGAAGCTGCGGCGCCAACACTTGGTTGAGCGACATCTTCTGCGACATTTGGAATCCCTGCTGCGCCACGGGCCAACAGTAGAAAGTTGTAGCAGCGTATTCAAGCCGAATTAGGCACAATATTTGCTTCAAAAAATGCGTGCCAATCCACCCCTGCCAGCCAGTTTGTTAACAACTATTTTTCACGCCCCGTTGCCCCTCAACCCGCAACCCACTACAGTGTCCGCGTGCCAACACGGTTCACAGTTTTGGGGAGCGGTTCCGGGGGGAACGCCTCCTTTCTTGAGACAAACCAGACACGGCTCCTAGTCGACGCCGGCTTGAGCGGACGCCAAATCCGCCTACGCATGGCCCAGTTGGGACGATCGCCCGAGACGCTCGACGGCATCCTGCTCACCCACGAGCACACCGACCACACGCAGGGCCTGAAGGCGCTCTGCGCCAAGCTCGAGATTCCGGTTTACTGCAACCGCCTCACCGCCGACGAGTTACGTTTCAGGATGGACACCAAGCTGGACGTCCGGCAGTTCATCACCGGCCAAGCGTTCGAAATCGGTGACATGACGGTGGAGAATTTTTCCGTACCACACGACGCGCAGGATCCGGTTGGCTTTCACATCAGGACGGCGGACGGAGGCATCGGCGTGCTGACCGACCTTGGCCAAGCCACACGGCTCGTGCTCGAGCGCGTGCGCGGAGTGAGCGCCCTGTTCATCGAAGCCAACTACGACCCCACCCTGCTACAGGAAGACACGCGCCGCCCGTGGGCCATCAAGCAGCGCATCATGAGCCGGCATGGCCACTTGGCCAACTCCGCCACCGCCGAAGCGATCGAGAACCTAGCCAACGGCACGCTACGTAACATCGTGCTTGGCCACTTGAGCCGCGACTGCAACACGCCGGAAATCGCGAAAGAAGCCGTCGCCGAAAAACTTGTCCAAGCTGGCATCGATAGCCTCCAAATCTACGTCTCCACACAGGCCAATCCCACCGAGACCATCACGCTCTGAGCAAGCGCTTGATTAAGCGGGGAACCTACTTTTTTATCCTCGGCCAACGGCGCAAGCCGTTTTGCAGCCACAGACGCCACACCATCCAGATCGCCTCGCGAACAATCTTGCCGCTCATCTTCGAGGTACCGATGAAGCGGTCGGTGAAAATGATCGGCACCTCGGCGACCTTGTGGCCGGTGCGCCAGAGGATGTGCGTCAACTCCACCTGAAAGCTGTAGCCGTTCGCCCGGACGCGATCGAGATTGATCGACAGGAGCGCACTTCGGCGGAAACATTTGAAACCGCCGGTCGGGTCGCTGAACGGCATGCCGGTGATGATCCTCACATACTTCGCCGCAGCGAGGCTAAGCAGCAAACGACTGATCGGCCAGTTGATCACGCGAATCCCCTCGCAGTAACGCGAGCCCAAGACCAAGCCGGCATCCTCCGCATTCGACTTCTCGATGAAGCGCGGGATCTCATCCGGGTCGTGGGAGAAATCGCAATCCATCTCAAAGATAAACTCGTAGTCGCGCTCGAGCGCCCACGCGAACCCAGCGCAGTACGCCCGGCCAAGCCCATCTTTTTCCTCCCTATGTAGCACGTGCAAACACTCGTTCGCCTTGGCCAAGCTGTCCGCAATATTGCCGGTACCGTCCGGCGAATTGTCGTCCACTACTAGCACTTCGAGCGCCGGCTTCATCGCCAGCAAACGCTCCGCCATCGGGCGCAGATTGTCCGCCTCGTTGTATGTCGGGAGGATGATGAGCGTGCTGGGCGGGTTATTCATACGATGGTTTAATTTACAAACTACATGTCCTCGTGATGATCTTGCGTTCTCCCTCGAGGGAGAAGGTGGCCGAAGGCCGGATGAGGGTGAAGTCGCGGATATTTTTTTGCAACGATCACTGCTAAATCACCGGATTAAAAAATCGGCTCGCCGTCAATCAAGCGGCGGATGCCGAGCGGATTGGCCTCCCGCAACTCCGCCGGCAACAGCGCGTCGGGGAAGCCTTGGTAGCAAACCGGGCGGGTGAAACGGTGAATCGCCCCGGTGCCGACCGAGGTCGAGCGGCCATCCGACGTCGCCGGGAACGGCCCGCCGTGTACCATCGCGCGGCAGACCTCCACGCCGGTCGGGAAGCCGTTGACGACCACGCGGCCCACCTTCGTCTCGAGCACGTCGAGCAGTTCGCGGTTTGCCTCGAGATCGGCGTCGGTGCCGAGAACGGTCGCCGTCAACTGACCCTCGAGCGACTTGGCCAACGCGAGCATTTTGTCGGCACCGTCGTGCGTCACCACCAAGGTCGACGGCCCGAACAACTCCGCGCCCAGCGACTCGTCGCCGAGAAACGCATCGGCGGTCGTGCGGAACAACGCCGCGCCAGCTTGGCATTGTCCGTCTACCGCTTGGCCAAGCGCCACGGTCTCGACGGCCACGTTGCCGCCAAGCGCACCCGCTCCCGAGTCGTACGCGGCGCTGATGCCCGGATTGAGCATCGTCGCGCCGGGACTGGCTCCAACCAACTCAGCTAGCTTGGCCACGAACGGCTCGATGTCGGCGGTGCTGTCGAGAATCGTCACTCCGGGGTTCGTACAAAACTGCCCCACGCCAAGCGTCATCGAGCCGTGCAGCCCGGCGGCAAGTTGCTCCGCGCGCTCGGCCATCGCGCCCGGCAAAATGAACACCGGGTTGATGCTGCTCATCTCAGCGTAAAACGGAATCGGTTCCGGCCGGTCAGCGGCGAGTTTCATCAGCGCCTGTCCACCCACTCGCGAGCCGGTGAAGCCGGCCGCCTTGATCGCCGGATGCCGCACGAGCGCCGAGCCGGTTTCGCGCCCCGGCCCGTACACGAGTGAAAAAGTTCCCTCCGGTAAACCGCAGTCGCGCACAGCTGCCGACACCGCTTGGCCAACGAGCTCCGCCGTGCCGGGATGCGAGTGGTGCGCCTTGACGACGACCGGGCAGCCGGCCGCAAACGCCGAAGCCGTGTCGCCGCCCGCCACCGAGAAGGCTAGCGGGAAATTGCTGGCGCAAAAAACCGCCACCGAGCCAAGCGGTCGCTCCATCGACCGGACATCCGGCTTCGGCACTGGGGCGCGGTCGGGGTCGGCGTGGTCGATGCGGGCGCCCACCCACGAGCCTTCCTCGGCGACCGTGGCGAATAACCGCAACTGACTGCAAGTGCGCCCGGTCTCCATCCGAATACGCCCCTCCGGCAAGCCGGTTTCCTGCGGGGCCAGTTGGGCCAAGTCGTCGCCGATCGCTTCGATGTTGTCGGCGATTTTCCGCAGAAACGTCGCCTTGGCTGTGCCGCTAGTTTTGCTAAAAACCTCGAACGCCTCCGCTGCGAACTCGGCGGCGCGGTTCAACTCAGCCTCGCTCACCGCCGCATAGCCGGGCTGGAGCGACTCGCCGGTCGCGGGATTGATGCCAAAAATAGTGGGATCGCCCTCGCCTCCCGACTGAAACCCAATGATCGATTTACCCGTCAACTCCGCCATGCGCCGGATACTACCCAAAACGCGGGGGAGTTTGAAGTTTTCAGTTGTTTTTACATCTGCCGCCTTGGCCAAGCGCAGGTAGGGCGTGCTGTCCCAGCGCGCCGCGTGTATTTCGATGCGCCGATCGGCTGGACAGCCGTCTCTGCCTTGGTTTGGCACTTCGACATTCGTTATTCACTTCCCGCTTAGCCAAGCGGGGCTTGCTCTGCTTGGCGGTCTTGCCGACACTTCGCGCATGAACCGGGACGAAGCAAGGTCGTTGCTCAATGAGTATACGAAGTCGGAGTCACTGCTGAAACACGCGCTCGCGGTCGAGGCGGCGATGCGGCATTACGCGGCCAAACTGGGCGAGGACGCCGGGCAATGGGGCGTCACCGGCCTGCTGCACGACTTCGACTACGAGCGCTGGCCGGGCATCCCCGACCACACGCAGGAGGGGGCGAAGATTCTGCGCGAACGCGGCGTCGATGAAGAAATCGTCGGGGCGATCCTGTCGCACGCGGAATGGAACCAAGTTGACTACCCGCTCGACCGGCCGATTCGCAAGGCGCTGTTTGCCGTGGACGAGCTTTGCGGGTTCACCGTGGCCGTGGCCTACGTGCGCCCGGAGAAACTGGACGGGATGACGCCGAAAAGTGTCCGCAAAAAAATGAAGGCTAAAGGTTTCGCCGCCGCGGTGAAACGCGAGGACATCATGCGGGGCGCGGAGTTGATGGAGGCCGAACTCAACGACCACATCGCCGAGGTGATCGCGGCGCTTCAAGGGGCGTCGTCGGAGCTGGGCTTTGGCTGATCGATTTTCTCTGCGGCCAACCGGCGGGTTTCGTCCATGAACTCGGCGAAGCGCATCGACACGGTGATCGGCGACATTGCCAGAGCCAAGCCGCCGAAAAAATCGACCGTCAACACCAAGTGGCGCATCACGGCAGTCATCTCCATTTCACGCCACGTGTCAGTTGCCGGGTTGAAGCGTGCGATGGGGATCGGCAACCGCCGGAACTGCATCGACTCCCACTCGGCATAACCGCAAAACCAGATGCCCAAGCCGAGGCCAAGCGCGGCCGAGAGCCAAAACAGCGACACCCAGCCGCTTGGCCAAGCGCGGCCGAGATAGAGCGTCACGCTGTTCTTCAAAATCCAGCCGAGGAACAGGGCAAGCGGCGCGATGACGATCAAGGCGATCATTTCGAGTCGCCCGTGACGCAGATGAGATGGCCAAGCGTGCGGAGAAACAACCGCCCCTTGGCCAAGGCCGGAGTCGAGTGGGTCGCTTCGCCCAAGTTGTTCACGGCGAGTTGCCGGAATTTTTCCGTGGCGGAGAGCACGACGACTTTGCCGGTGGTCGAGATGCAGAACAACCGCTCCTGCGCCCAGACGGGTGAACTGAAAAACCGGCCCTCGACGCGTTCCTGCCAGACGATCTCGCCGCTCTTGCCTCGCATGCAAGTGACGATGCCGGAGTCGCTCCAGAGAAACAGCAACCCTCCCTTGGCCAAGCTCGTCGGCACGTACGGGATCGACCGGCGCAGCTTGTACGCCAAACTCGGCGACGACCCCTTGGCCACGTTGCCAGGCTTAAGGGCCACGAGATAGTTGCCACCGCCGCCGCTGCCGCACGTGCCAATGAGCAGGCCTTCGGCGACGAGGCAGGAACTCACGGTCCGCTTGTCAAATAGATCAACCTGTTCCCACAACGTCCTGCCGGTGCTCGGATTCACAAACGTGATGCCGCTGGCCATGCTGTTGAACAACAATCCGCTCGCGCCGGAGGGACCGACGAAATGGCACGGGGTCGCAAAGGACGCCTTGGAACTGGCGCGTTGCTGCCGCCAAAGCTGCCTGCCGGTGCCGGCGTCCAGCGCAGCCAGAAAGCTCCGCCCGTCCTCGTCAGATTGAACGATGATTTTATCGCCGTGAAAAATCGGCGATGCCCCGCCGCCGTGATTGCTGATGACGGTTTCAAACTTCTTCTCCCAAAGTTTTTTGCCGTTCATACCGAGCGCTAAAACCGTGTGCGCCCCCGGTTCGGACACCATCACCACCAGCCGTTTGCCATCCGTCGCCGGGGTGGAGGATGCCAGATGGTTGAATTTGTGAATCCGATGCCTACGATGCGGCCTCGCAATTGACCATGCCTCTGATCCGTCACCCGCCTTGAGGCATTGCACGACGAACGCCCCCTTCGCCGCATCGTGGCCAGTGATGAACACACGGTCGCCCCACAACACCGGCGACGAGTGGCCCTCGGCTTTCAGCGCCACGCGCCACGCGGCATCGGCCACGGTGAACTTGGACGGGATGCCCTTGGCCAAGCCGATGCCGGTGCCGTTCGGCCCCCGAAACCGCGTCCATTCCTGCGCGTTCCCCGTGGCGCTCATCCCAAGCAGCACGCCGCAAACGACAGCATAGAGAAACGGATTGAGTAGCTTGATCATTTTGAAAATCACTTGGCCAAACGCTTGGCCACGAAGCAGTGAATGACACCCTTGCTGGTGCTGGCGTACAGGCGGCCATCGGCCACAGCCAAGCCAAACACTTCACCATCAGCCCTGCCCTGCCAAAGCTGCCGGCCGTCCTTCGCGCTGTAAGCCACCACCTCGTTGTGGCCGCCAGTGATGAGCGTCTGTCCGGCGAGCACCATGCTGAGCGGTTGACTGCTCGGCACCTTCCACGCAAAACATTGCTGCATGGCGGTTTGTATTTCGTCGAGTTGCTTGCCGAGTTTAGAGGCTTCGATCAAATGCTGCTTTCGTTTCTCACCGGCTTTTACTTTTTTTAATTCGTCTTTAAGTTTTCCTAATCGGCTACTGATCGGGCGGCGCTTGCGGGCGAGGTCGAGATATTTGCTGCGATCCAGTGCGCTTAACTCCGTGTCGCTCTGGAGAAAGGATCGCGACGGAGTGACGATCATGTGATTGCCTTTGAACGAGGCGAGTTGGTCCGAGCGGTTTGACTCTACAAAACCAAGCGTGCCGGTTTTGCCGGGGCCAAACAGCAGATTGTCGCCGGTCAACAGCGCGTAAGTACCGCCCTGCCCGCTCACGACGCGGATGCGTTTGCCGTCGGCACGGCTGAGGACGACAGGGTTGTTGCGCCCGGCCGGGACATAGAGGCGCGTGTGCGACGCAAGCATGTAGCCCTGGGCCGGGAGGTCAGTCTGTTTTTGTTGCCACTCGATTTTGCCGGTGGTGACGTCGAGTGCAGTAATGAGCACGCCTTCGGACGGGAACATCCCGGCGGCGCAATAGGCCAAGTCGCCGATGACGACGATGCCGGTCCGCACCGGCCAGCGGGAAATGAGCCGCGAATTGCCGGGAATGCGGTAGTCCCTTGGGCCGAGTTGAGTTTTCCAAATCCGCTTGCCGTTTTTTGCGTCGAGACAGTAAGCGCTGCCGTCGTCGGAGCCGACGAATACACGCCCCTCGGCAATGGTCGGGGCGAGGCGCACCGGGCCTTCGGTGAAGAACGTCCAGCGCTGCTCGCCGGTGGCGGCGTCGAGGCAATAGATTTTATCGTCCGCCGACGAGCCGTAGTAGAGCAGACCATCGACGATGACGGGGTGGTAGGCGTAGTCGAAGATTTGACGCGACTTCAAGTTGTACACTTTGTTCCATCCGTCCCACTTGGCCTCACCACGCCAAGCGGGACGCGGGGCGTGCTTGGAGCGATGCACCCAGCCGTCGGTGAACGGCGCGAGCAGCGATTCGGCGGCGACTCCGCTGCGGGCGTAGTCGTGCTGGTAAGTCGGCCAGTCGGCCGCTTGGGCAAGCACGGCGAGGCTGAACAGGCAAATTGCTGGAAAGTGTCGAGGTGAAACCATGGTTAAAAACTGTTATCGCGCCTGGGTTTTTTAGGCAGTTGCCGGCGGCGGCGCAATGTAAACCCGTCAAAACCTGCAATCTGCCGCCAAGTTTAGCACGGATTCTGCTAGGTTTTGTGACGTGATGTTGGCTTTGGGAACAGGAATAATGGTTTTGATGGTGACAACGGGCGTCGGCATTGGGCTTGTCGGTGGGTGGTACGGCTTCCGCTGGCGGCACAAGGGACGGGTGTTCAGCGAAAGCGACCGCGAATTTTTTCAAAATCTCCTATTCCGCTCCGAGACCGCTGAGGCCAAGCTCGAGACGATGGAGCCTGAGCTGGGCCGGACACGCGATCGCGCCAACATTCTCGAGGACAGCCATCGGATTATTCAGGAGGAACTGGCCAATGAACGACAGTTCAACCTCTCGCTCAACGCCGATTTGAGCCGCGAACGCGCCCACCGCAAATTCATCGAGGACAAATTGGCCGTTCAAACGGAGGCGTTCGAAGCCGCGCAACGGCGAATCGACGTCGAGTTGGCGAACTTGGCTAAGCGGATCGGCGAAAACACCCAAGCGCTCGCCGAGTCCCTTCCAGCCGCGAGGGGTGTCGGGGAGCCGGCGTTTGCGGCTGCCAACTATTGAGCCGCGTCCGATTCTGGGCAAGCCCTTGATTTTCTTTTGACAACGGCCGGGATCGTGCCAATTTGCCTGACGCGCTGCTCAGCAGCGAACTGAGCATCCCTTCAAACAAAGATGAAACGGCTTTTATTGAAAAACAGCCTTCGTGTCCTCGCCGCCATTACCATCGCGACTTTGGTTTCAACCTCCGCGCAGGCGGCGTCAAACCTCAGGACGTTGATCAAGTCCTGCTTCGTCCTTCACGACCCCTCGGGCAAGTACGACATCAGCCCCGAGTGGGAGGAACCAGCCAAGGTCATGGGTGGCCTAAAGATTCTCCCAGACCTGACCAAGCGCATCAAAGAAGTCGTCACCTCCGACCACGGCAACAAGTCGGTGCTGATCGTCGGCGACGCCTCTTCGGCCTACCGCTACTACCTCGCCAGCCTAGCAGTGAGCGGTGATCCCGACTTGGCCAAGTTTACCCATCTTGAGATCGACCTGCCGAAGATCGTCGAGGGTCACACGCTGCTCGGCCAAGTGCAGGAATATTGGCAGAAACAAATCAGCAAACCGGCACTTGGCGAAGACATTATTCTGTACATTACAAACCTCAGCTCGATGATCGGGCTGGGGGCGTCGAACCGCTCCTCGACCGGGGTGGAGACGCTGTTCGCGCCGAACATTCAGGGCGGCAAGATGCGCAGCATCGCGTTCATCGACTACTTCAACTACTCGCGCGTCCGCTCCGACAACAATTACGTCATCAACTCTTTCGGCGACACCGTGTTCCTGCCGGAGTACGGGAACGAGGACATCAACGGTATCCTGCTCAACTACGCCAGTGCCTACATCCCGCAGCTGAAGTTGACCGAGGCTCACGTCAATTACATCAAGGGCATTATCGGCTACTACCAGCCCAACAAGCCCGAACCGCAGCGGACCCTGACAGTGTTCAAGGAACTCGTCACGATGATGGAGGAGGCAGTGGCCAAGAGCGGCCGGTTCGTGATGGACAAGGGTACTCTCAAGGCAGCCTCAATGAAAGCCGCCCAGGTGCCGGACTGGATCATCCAAAAGGATTTCTCCATACTGAAGGCGTTGCCGGGGAAAATTCGGTCTCGGTTTATTGGGCAAGACGAGGCGGTCAACGGCGTCGTGCGGCTGTCGCGCATCGGCTACGGCGGCGGGCGGACCGACGAAAAGCCGGTCGCCAGCATCATGTTCGCCGGGCCGACGGGCACCGGAAAAACCTACCTTTCTAAACTGGCGTCCAAGAATCTTGGCCTCAAAATGATTACCATGGACATGACGAGTTACCGCAGCTCGACCAGCATGGATCGCTTCCTCTCCGTCATGACCGACAACCTCACGATCAATCCGCACGCCGTGTACGTATTCGAGGAGATCGACAAGGCCAACGTGCAGGTGCTCGACCGGCTTTACTTCCTGCTCGACGAGGGCATTTTTTACGACCGAAACCAAAAGCCGATGTACGCGCGGGGCTGCTTCGTCATTATGACCACAAATGCCGGCTACGATGTCATTGTCAAAAACCGCGACAAGGCCAACGTGCGCGAGCTGTTCGAGTTGGCGTTGCTCGACCGGTTCCGCCCCAGCTTCCTCAACCGCTTCGACGAGATCGCCATGTTCCGGCCGTTCACCGATCCCGAGTACGTTGACATGGCCAAGCTGCATATCCGCCTCAAGGCCGACGGCATGAAAGACACCTACGACTGGAACCTCAGCGTCGATGACTCGATCCCCTCATTGATCGCCCGCGAGAGCCGAAGCCTCACCTTCGGGGCCCGCCCCACCCTGCGGATGATCAACGGCATCCTCTCACTCGGCGTGACCAACTACCAGATCGAGATGGCGCCCCTCGAGGAGGGCTCCAACATCAACCTCGAGCTTTTGTCCGCAGAGAACAAGCGATTCAAACTCAGCGTTGAGGGCGGCGACTCGCTTGAATTCCAAGTAGGTCTTTGACTCGGATCGACGCCATGAACTGAGATTCAGTCGATGCCAAACGACCATTTTTCAAACGGCAAAAAGATCGCCTTCACGGTGGTCATGTTCCTGTACATCAATCTGGCACTGACCATTTTTTGGATTCTCAAGCCGCTTAAGAAAAGCCTTTTCATCGGGCTATACAACGGCGATCAGACCTTCAAGCTGGGCTCGATGGAGATGCTCGGCAGTAGCGCTGAGCTTCTGGCCAAAGGCATGAACCTTTTCATCGCCTTCATGCTGGTTGTTTTCCTCACCCTTGTCTCCCGCTTGGCCAAGCGCCAACGATTGACCTATTGCTGCATGGGCCTGATCATAGCCATGACGTTCTGCTTTTCGCTGCAAATCAATGACCCCAGCGAATCAACAGTCTGGCTCTTCTACTGGTTCGGCGACCTGTACATCAGCCTCATGTTGGCTGCTTTCTTTTCATTCCTTCACGACACGGTCGACCTTAGGAACGCCAAACGGCTTTATGGTTTTATCGTGCTTGGGGCGGTGTCCGGTGGTGCCGTTGGCAGCACCTACTTCCGCGGATGGATTGAGGAGATGAACAACCAACAATGGCTGCACACGATCATCGGTATCGGCGTGGTGATCTGTCTGTTGGCGTTTGCCGCCGGGTGGATGGCCAAGTCGATCCCACATCACGAATCGAAATCAGGCCCCAACGATGTCCCAAAGAAAAAGTTTAACGCCGCAATCGAGGGAGCATCACTGGTCTTCAAGTCCCGATACCTGATAGCCATCGCTGGGATCGTTGGTTTTTACGAGATCACTTCGGAGGTGCTGGATTACCAATTCACGGCGATGATCGAGCGGTTTGTACCCAAAAAGGACATTGGCAGCCACTTCGGCACCGTCTACGCGATTGGAAACATCGCAGCGCTAGTTGTTCAACTTTGCTTTAGCATCTTCGCCGCCGGCTTTCCCAAATATCGCATTCACTGGATTCTGTTGGCCCTGCCCCTGGCCGTCGCGTTAAGTTCGCTTTTTTTCATCATCGCACCCATCCTGTTCGCCGCCAGTCTCCTTAAAATCTCCGACAGCACGTTCGCCTACTCGGTCAATCAAACCGGCCGCGAGACACTCTACAATCCACTGTCACGACAGGAGAAATACGTCGCCCGGGCATTCGTTGAGGTGTTTATCCAGCGCACCGGCAAAGTCGCCGCGCTGCTAATTGCATTCCTCGTGCCAATGTTCCTCAACACGCGAAACGAGGCCGGTCAACTGGAGACCAGCCTGCTTGGTCTGCAACTTCTCGGCGGATTCACCTGCATCATCGTTGCCCTCTGGTTTTACTGCGTGAAGATTGTCGGACAAAAATTCGAGTCGCTCGAATGCGAACAGCAGCAAGCAACGACCATCGCGCTTGCCCAAGCGCAGGAGCAGCCAAGCGCCGGGACGACCTGAAACCCACTCACGCGGCTTCGAAGAGGTGCTTTTGGAAGTTGATGAACAACTCCCGTATTGAAGCGACTTCGCCCAGTTTATCGACATCGGCAATATTCTTGAAGGCTTGTTCAAACATGTGAGTACCCGTGGGCGGCTTAGCGGGCGTATTTCTCGGCGGCGATTTCGCGGAGCTTCGTCTTGAGGATTTTGCCGGTGGCGTTGCGGGGGAGCGCCTCCATCTGCATCACCCTGCGGGGCATCTTGTAAGCGGCCAGCTTGTCTTTCAGGAAGCCCAGCAACGCTGCGTCCTCGATGGTTACCCCTTCGCTTGGAGCCACGCAGGCCACCACGAGGTCGCCCTTGCGGGGGTCGTTGATGCCGATCACCGCCGCCTCCTTTACGCCCTCAAACTGGTAGATCACTTCCTCCAGTTCGCGCGGATAGACGTTGATACCGTTGACGAGCAACATGTCTTTCTTGCGGTCGGTGATATAGAGGTAGCCGTCCTCGTCGAGGTAGCCGATGTCGCCGGAAAGAAACCAGTCGCCCTTGATCGCCGCCGCGGTGGCCTCCGGGTTGTTCCAGTAACCGATCATGATGTTGTGGCCCTTGATGCAGATCTCACCCTGCTCGCCAGTCGGCAACACTTCGCCGGCGTCATTCCATATCTGGAATGCCACTCCGCGAATTGGTAGGCCGACTGATCCGGCTTTTTTCTCACCGCGCAACGGGTTGAAGCAGGCGACCGGGCTTGTCTCGCTGAGGCCGTACCCCTCGAGCAACGGAATGCCGACGTTCTCGTTGAACGCCTTGAGCACCTCCAGCGGCAACGGCGCAGCGCCGCTCACGCAAACCCGCAACGCCATGCCGGGCGGCATCTGCACATTGGCCAGCGCGCGGTAAATCTGCGGGATCGCCGGCAGGACGGTCGCCTGGTGGCGCAGCAACTCGCCAATGATGTTCTTGGGCGGATGCAGCGACTTGACCGCCACGACCGACAGGCCCTGTGTCATCGGCAACAGCACGCACACGGTCATGCTGAAGCTGTGAAACATCGGCAGCAAACACGCCATGCGATCCTCCAGCGTCAGTTCCAGTTCCTCCATCACTCCCCCGACGTTTCGCAGCAGATTGTTGTTGCTGAGCATCGCGCCCTTCGGCTTGCCTGTGGTGCCGGAGGTGTAAATGATCAGCGCCAAGTCCTCGCCCGCTTGGGCGGCCGGTGGCAACTCGGGCGCTTGGCTGTCGTCCGCTTGGCCAAGCTCCTCCACCTCGATCACGGTCAGGCCGTCGATCTGCGACCGGAGCGCCGCTGTGCCCTCGGCCATCGACGACTCGCTGATGAGCACCTTGGCTCCGGAGTCTTCGAGGATGTAGGCGACCTCTTCCGGCGTGAGGAAATTATTGATCGACACCACGACGCCATCGGCCAGCAAAATGCCGAAGAGTGAGAAGACAAACTCCGGGCAATTCTTCAGCCAAAGTCCCACCCGATCACCCGGTTGGAGGCCGAATTCGTCCTTAAGCCGCTTGGCCAAGCCTCCGGCCAAAGCGTGCGCTTGGCCAAAGGTGTGCTGTTCGTCGCCCCAGAAAATAGCCGTTTTGTCAGCGTTGACGGTGGCGTTTTCGGTAAAAGTGTTCGCTAGATTGCTCATTTTAACAATATCGGCGGAAGAGCAAAAACGGTAACCATCGTTTCGTCAAGTCATGCAAACAACGGTTTTTACCTTGGCAAGCGCGAAAGCGCTGACACAATCCCGGCGCTTGATTGATACTCAAGTCCAATTAAAGGAGTTTCTCCCCGCGTTACGAAAATCCAGCTGGGTCTCGCTCGACACCGAGGCGGATAGCCTCCACTCGTACCCAGAGAAATTGTGCCTGTTGCAGATCAGCCTCCCCGACACGGATGTGCTGATCGACCCGCTGTCGCAAATCGACATGACGGCGCTGTTCAAGGCCCTAGCCAGCCGGGAGCTACTCATCCACGGCTCTGACAATGACCTTCGCCTCATGTACGCCGCGCAGCAGTTCGTCCCGTCAAAGATATTTGACACCATGTGGGCCGCGCGTCTGCTTGGCTTCACTGCCTTCGGCCTGAACGATCTGCTCTCCAAGCTGCTGGGTATCACTCTCGACAAAGGCTCCCAAAAGGCTAACTGGACCCGTCGGCCGTTAACCGACAAAATGGCCAATTACGCGCTCAACGACAGCCGGCACCTCCGCGCCTTGACCGACCTGCTCCACGACCAACTCAAGGCCAAGGGACGGACGACGTGGCACGAACAAATCTGCAACAAACTCATCAGGGACCACGCCGCCCCCAAGGAGACGGATACCAGTCAGGCTTGGCGACTCAAGGGCTCTAGTAAGCTCAGCCGCCGCGAGCAAGCCATCCTCCGCGCCGCGTGGCATTGGCGGGAGATCGAGGCTATCGACGCCAACAAGCCGCCGTACTTCGTTGTCCGCCACGAGGATCTCGTTTGCATGGCCGGAACCGTGATCGACAAAAACCAGAAGACCGCCTGGCCGGCCAAGCTCTCCAGTCGCCGGTTCAAGTCGCTGCGCGAAGCGGTTGGCCAAGCGCTGGATCTGCCGGCGGAAGAGTGGCCCGAGACTCCCCGCACGGTTCGCCGCCGCATCAGCCAGAGCGAAAAACTGTTTTACGAGGCACTCAAGGCGCTGCGCGACAAACAGGCCAAAGAACTCAACATCGACCCCACTCTCATCGCCAGCCGCTCCACGCTCGTGAGGCTCTCGCTCGAAGACGGCGAGGAGCGCAAACAGATCCTCCCATGGCAGCGCGATCTGCTGAACCTGTGATCACAGCAAATAAGCTTTGAAAACCGGGGCTTTTCCCGGCAACATCCGCCGCCCTTTTTCGAGGGACTAATCCATTTTTTAGCCAATGAAGCGCACGCATCACTGCAACGAAATACGAGACGAACACGTCGGCCAAGCCATCACCCTCAACGGCTGGGTGCATTCCAACCGCGACCTGGGCGGGGTGCTTTTCATCGACATCCGCGATCGCGAAGGCCGCACACAGGCGGTGTTTGACCCCAGCGACCTGCCGACCGAGTTGTTCGAGACCGCCTCAAAGCTCCACAGCGAGAGCGTCATCAGCGTCACCGGCAAGGTGCGTGTCCGCCCCGACGGCACGAAGAACGAGAAGATCGACACCGGACTCGTCGAGGTCGTGGCCGAACAACTCGAGGTGCTCAACCACGCCGACGTGCTGCCGTTCAGCATCGACGACCCCGAGGTCGCGGCCAAAGTCAACGAGGAACTGCGCCTCAAGTACCGTTACCTCGACCTGCGCCGACCGGAGATGATTCACAACATGCGCATTCGCAGCCGGGTGGCCACCGCGACGCGCGTGTTCATGGAAGATCAGGGCTTCCTCGAAATCGAGACACCGACGCTGTTCAAGAGCACACCGGAGGGCGCCCGCGAATTCCTCGTGCCGAGCCGGCTGCATCCGGGCCAGTTTTACGCCCTGCCCCAGTCGCCGCAGCAGTACAAGCAGATCCTCATGGTAGCCGGCGTGGAGAAGTATTTTCAACTCGCCCGCTGCTATCGCGACGAAGATTTGCGCGCCGACCGCCAGCCGGAGTTCACGCAGATCGACATCGAAATGTCGTTCATCGATCGCGAAGATATTTACGCACTCATCGAGGGACTGCTCGCGCGCGTCTGGAAAACGGCGCTCGACATCGACATCCCCACACCGTTCCCGCGCGTCGCGTTTGAGGACGTGATGAATCGCTGGGGCATCGACAAGCCGGACACCCGTTTCGACATGGAACTGGTCGATATGACCGACGACTTCGCCTCGAGCGAATTCAAGGTCTTCAGTGGTACGGTGGCCAAAGGCGGTGTGGTCAAGGCGCTAAACGCCAAGGGGTTCGCCTGCGTCACCCAAGGGCAAATGGAGACGATGACCGACTACGCCAAGAGCTTTGGCGCAAAGGGCCTCGCCTACATCAAGGTCGAGAACGGCGAGTGGAAGTCACCGATCGTCAAGTTTTTCAGCGACACCGAGAAGGCTGCGCTGCAGGAGAAACTCGCCATTGAGGAGGGCGACCTCATCCTGTTCGCCGCCGACGAGTGGCTCAACGCCTGCGAGATCCTCGGCAAAATCCGCCTCTATTGCGCAGAGAAATTAACCGAGATGGGCAAGATGAGTATCGCGGTCGACCAGTTCAGTTTCCTCTGGGTCATCGAGTTCCCGCTGCTGATGTTCGACAAGGAGATGGATCGCTGGTACTCCAGCCATCACCCGTTCACCTCGCCGGTGGAGGAGGACATTCCCAAGTTGGCCAGCGACCCCAAGTCGGTTCGCGGACAGCATTACGATATCGTCGTTAACGGCGTCGAGTTGGGCGGCGGCTCCATTCGTATCCACCAGCGAGAATTGCAGAAAACTATCTTCGAGGACGTGCTACAGATCCCGGCCAGCGTGGCGAAGGAACGGTTCGGCTACATGCTTGAGGCGTTTCGATTCGGGGCACCGCCGCACGGCGGCATCGCGCTGGGTTTCGACCGACTCATCGCCATGCTGTGCGATTCGGATAGCATCCGCGAAGTGATTGCCTTCCCGAAAACGGCCAAGGGCGCCGACCTGATGAGCGACGCCCCTGGCACCGCCGAACCCAAGCAACTGCGCGACCTGCACATCAACCTCCGCGCCCCGCAACAGGAAAAACCAAAGGCAGAGTGACGACGCTCACTCGTTGATGAA
>JABGZB010000294.1 GCA_018674955.1 Verrucomicrobiota bacterium
GGTAAAGGGAATCCTAGAGAAACATCTGGGCTTGGAAATATTCTGATGGGGGATGCGCGTGTTGAGACGTGGAGCAAGCAAAAGTTCAAGACATTTGGCTATCAAAAAGCAAACAGTCGTCTTTGGAAGCCCTACGGCAAGGTGACTCAGCCCAGTCCTTAAAACTTACGCTTGGCGAAGTGCAGTAGTCCCAACTCCTCTCTGAAACAATTGACAGTCGAGGGCGCTTTGTCGTTTAGTCGGCGTGTCATACTTAAACCATGAACAGTACTAAATTCTCGCGCCGCACAGCGCTTAAATCGGTCGCTGGCGGCACCGCCGTCGTGGGCGCAGCCCTGACCCTCCCAGCGCGTGGTCAAGCGGCTGAAGGCAAAGTGAAGGGCAATATCCGTCACTCGGTCTGCAAGTGGTGCTACGGAAGTACTGGCCTGGAGAAACTGGCGGCTAAGGCGGCCAGCCTCGGAATGGAGTCGGTCGAGTTGCTCGACCCGTCCGATTTTCCGACGATGCGCAAGCACGGCCTCATGTGCGCCATGGTCAGTTTCCCTACCGGCACGCTCAAGGACGGCAAAACCAGAGTCGGCGGTATCGGCAAGGCGTTCAATCGCCTCGAACACCACGACACGTTGGTGGAGGTCTATGAACAGCGCATCAAGGAGACCGCCAACGCCGGGCTGAAAAACCTCATCTGTTTTTCCGGCAACCGCGACGGCATGGACGACGAGACCGGCCTGAAAAACTGCGCCATCGGCATCAAGCGCATCCTGCCTATAGCAGAGAGGCACAAGGTCAACATCGTCATGGAGCTTCTAAACAGTCGGGTCGATCATAAGGATTACATGTGCGACCACACACCGTGGGGTGTCGCGCTCTGCCAGGCGATCGGCTCGGAGCGGTTTGGGCTGCTCTACGACATTTACCACATGCAGATCATGGAGGGGGATGTCATCCGCACCATTCGAAACAACCACAAGTACCTCTTTCACTACCACACCGGCGGCAACCCCGGCCGCAACGAGATTGACGAGACGCAGGAACTGAACTACGCGGCGATCATGAGAGCGATCCTCGCCACTGGCTACAAGGGTCACGTCGGGCAGGAGTTCATCCCCAAGCGCAAGGACAAGCTGGCCTCTCTCGAGCAGGGCGTGCGCATCTGCGACGTTTGATTCATGAGCAGCACGATCCCCGAGGCCAAGCGGGAGGCCATCGCCGCCGTAGTTGGTCAGACGGTTCGCGAGATGCGCGTGTACGACATTCACACGCATCTGTACGACCCGGCATTCGGCGAGTTACTGCTGTGGGGCATCGACGACCAGTTGGTGTATCACTACCTCGTCGCCGAGGCGTTCCGGCATTTCGACATCGGCTACGAGACGTTCTGGCGCTTGGCCAAGGAGGAACAGGCGCAGATGATTTGGGACGCTCTGTTTGTCGAGAACTCGCCGCTCTCGGAGGCATGCCGGGGGGTGTTGACGGTGCTCAACCGGCTTGGCCTCGACGCTAACCAGCGTGACCTGCCATCGATCCGCAAGTGGTTCGCCGGGCAGGATTCGGACGACTACATCACGCGCTGCATGGACTTGGCCAAGGTCAAGACGATCTGCATGACCAACTCGCCGTTCGACGAGTTGGAGACGCCGAAGTGGGACGCCGGCTTCGAGCGGGACGAGCGGTTCACCTCGGCGCTGCGGATCGACCCACTACTACTCGAATGGAACACCGCCGCGCCGCGCCTGGCCAAGGCCGGCTACGAGGTGCGCGCGGATTTCTCCGGCAAAACGATGGAGGAAGTGCAGCGTTTCCTGCGCGACTGGGCCGGGCGCATGGACGCGCTGTACGTGATGGTATCGCTGCCGCCGTCGTTCGAGTACCCGGCCGGCACGCCGTGCTCGAGGTTGATCGACGGTGCTATACTGCCGTTCTGCAAGGAGAGGGGACTGCCCTTCGCGTTGATGATCGGCGTGAAGCGCGGCGTGAACGCGGCGTTGCAGTTGGCCGGCGACGGCGTCGGCAAGCCGGGCTTGGCCAGCCTCGAGAACCTCTGCTCGGGCCATCCCGACAACAAGTTTCTCTGTACCGTGCTGTCGCGGGAGAGCCAGCATGAGTTGTGCGTGATCACCCGCAAGTTCCGCAATCTGCACATTTTCGGCTGCTGGTGGTTCACCAACATCCCCAGCGTGATCGAGGAGATGACCCGTATGCGGCTGGACTTGGTCGGCATGAGTTTCACCGCGCAGCATTCCGACGCCCGCGTGCTTGATCAGATTATTTACAAGTGGGATCACTCGCGGGAAATCATAGCCAAGGTGCTGACAGAGAAATACCTGAACCTGGCCGCGACCGGATGGGAGCCAAGCGGGGCGGAGATTCAGCGCGATGTCGAGGGATTGTTCGGCGGGTCGTTCCAGCGTTTTTTGGGCCGATGAATCGTACACGATTGGCCAAGCGCAACTTGACGGAGCGGTTGCCGCTGAATACTTTCACCGCGCCGCCAAGTTCAGGCGCGCCGACTATTTTTTGATGAAATTAAATCCGCTTTGTTGGGTTGCTGCCGGGTTGCTCGCCGGGTCAACGATGCTTTTGGCCAAGCCCCTTATTGTCAACGATGGGAAAAAACTCACCAAGCTGGCCAGTATCGAAAACACGCTCAACGAGGGCGGCGCCGAGATCGACTTGACGGTGGTGATGCGCCGGGGCAACTGGTCGGCCGGCTATCTCGAGTTGGCCCAGGCCGGCAAATACACGAACCCTGCGCTGTGCGCGGCTTGGCACTCGGATCGGTACCATCCCGGCACGGGCGTGTACACGGTCACTGCAGAGGTGCAGTCCATCGGCGCGGAGGATGTCTATGACGGTGTCCCCGGCGTGATCGGCTGGCTGGATTCCGAGTCCGGCGTCGGCATCTCGTTTGCGCTGAACTATTACGACGGCTTTCAAGTGGGCACAGTTTCATTCCAAGCCGATGATCCCGGTGCCAACCGGACACTCGACGGGTTGTTCAACTTGGACGGCTCGCCCGCGCGGTCGAATACCGGTTCCGCCTGGTCCGAAAAAGGCTCATACGACGTCTCCAAGTTTATGAGAATGCAGTTGGCGTTTTCCGCCCCGACCGAGGAGGACAAGGCGGCCCTCGAAGGTGTTACGGCGCGACTCACCGCCACCGCATTCAAGAGCAGCACAAAACCGATCGAGGGAACCCGCGAGATCGTCCTGCTGACCAACCTTCCCGTGCCGGAGGGAAGCCGGCATCGGTTCGGTTATTTCGGCTATTGGGACAGCATCTGGGATGAGGGCAGCAAGATTGGGTATTTTAAGAATCTCAAGTTCGAGGGGGATCTGTACAACTATTCGCCGACCATTGAGCCGGTCGATGACTTGACCATTAACGAGAATGGAACCGGGGAGGTGCTCATGATAATCGATGATGTCGAGTCGATTTCCTCCAAGCTCGAGGTGAGCGCTGAGTCATCCAACCCGGTGCTGGTGCCCGTGGAGGGCATTGAAATCGCCCCATCCGGTTCCAAGCGAACCGTGACGATTACACCCAGCGCAAATGCCCACGGCGAGGCCGTCATCACGGTCACTGTCAGCGATGGCGACAAGCAAACCGCGATATCGTTCACGGTGACCGTCAACGAGGTGAACGATCCACCGGTGCTTTCCATCGCCCGCAGCGGGGAGGGTAAAGTGAC
>JABGZB010000031.1 GCA_018674955.1 Verrucomicrobiota bacterium
CGCGGCCTAAAATAAAGCATTTGCATAAATGAATGTGCGAGGTTGAAAGTGGCTCCGAATTGAATATTCATATCCTGCCATGTTTGGGGTGTGAATATGATTTCTTCACGAATGTGATCTTCAAGGTCCGACATTTCAGCACGTTCTATAAGCGCTTTTATGACTCGATCACGAAAAGTTTTTTTCTTATTGTTCCAGTCAATTTCAGACTGCTGGTTTGGCACTGGAACAAGGACGTAAATAGACGAATGTCCCTCGGGAGCGAGAGTCGAATCCGTTACGCTGGCATTACGAATATAAAACGATAGGTCTTGAGACAACACCTTGTTTTCGAAGATGTCCTGAATGTTTCCCCTGTAGTCTTCGGCGAAAAAAACCGTGTGATGAGGAAGGTCGTAAATCTTGTCAAGGCCCAGGTGGAGCATAAAAGTGGAGCAGGAGTACTTTTTGGAATCAACTTTCTCCGGGCTATATTTATTGAGTGTGCCGAGGGGGAATAAATTCTTCATGGCATAGCCAAAGTCGGCGTTAAGCACTGTTTCATCTGCAAGAATTATTTCTCCGTTATCCAATTCAGCGCCAAGGACCTTTTTGTTCTCGATAACCAATTGTTTCACAGGAGTGTTCAAATGGATCTCAACCCCGTGTTCAAGGCACACTCTTGACATTGCCTCCGATATTTCGCTCAGTCCACCGATAGTGTGGTAGATGCCAAATGCATGCTCCACGTATGGAAGAATTGCAAATGCTCCAGGGCAATCCCAGGCCGACATGCCGAGATATTTTGACTGGAATGTGAATGACAGTTTTAATTTCTCGTCATTGAAATAATCTCCAAGAACACCGATTAACGATCGACCTATTGAAAGATTCGGTGCAGCTTTTATAAATTCCTTGGAGAAGTATTGCTTGAAGGAGGAGTAATCCTTTTGAAGGCAAGGGTACATCAACTCAAAACGGCGTTTTTCTGCAGCCATGAAACGATCATATCCATCCCTGTTGCCGGGGAAAGCATGATCGATTTGCTGAGCCATTGCTTCTCTTTGAGTCGTTGGTTCAAGCCTGATATCATTGAATTGAAGCCTGTACATTGGCTCCAGTCTCCTCAGTTTTAGATAGTCATCAATGTTTCGCCCTGATTCCTTGAAAACTTCATCGAGGATGAATTTCATCATCAAGAAGGTCGGGCCGACATCGAACTTGTATCCGTTCCGAAGAATAGCGGCATTGCGTCCGCCGACTCGATTAGCTTTTTCGAATAGCCGAACTTTAAAGCCCCTACGGGCAAGCAACATTGCGGCAGTGAGCCCTCCTGGGCCTGCTCCAACGATGTTGATACTAGCGTGCTTCCTTTGGCTTCCCATTAAGATCTAAATCTAGGCTAAGCCTTGGAGTAAACCTCTGCGCCTTGGTTGGTGAACTCGGCGGATTTTTCGCGCATGCCTTCCTGCAGGGCCTCGCCTTCTGTGTAGCCTTTTTCGGCGGCGTATTTTCGGACGTCCTCGGTGATTTTCATCGAGCAGAAGTTGGGGCCGCACATGCTACAAAAGTGGGCGGTTTTGGCGCCGTCGGCAGGAAGGGTTTCGTCGTGGAATTCTCGCGAGCGTTCCGGGTCGAGGCCGAGGTTGAACTGGTCCTCCCAGCGGAACTCGAATCGGGCCTTGCTCAAGGCGTTGTCGCGGAATTGTGCGCCGGGGTGGCCCTTGGCCAAGTCAGCGGCGTGCGCGGCGATCTTGTAGGTGATGACGCCTTCCTTTACGTCCTGTTTGTTCGGTAGGCCAAGGTGTTCCTTGGGAGTGACATAGCAGAGCATCGCGCAGCCGTACCAACCGATCATCGCTGCGCCGATGCCGCTGGTGATGTGGTCGTAGCCGGGGGCGATGTCGGTCGTGAGTGGGCCGAGCGTGTAGAATGGCGCCTCGTCGCACCACTCGAGCTGCTTGGTCATGTTCTCTTGGATCATGTGCATCGGCACGTGGCCGGGGCCTTCGTTCATCACTTGCACGCCAAATGCCCAAGCGCGTCGGGTGAGGTCGCCTTGCACCTTGAGCTCGGCGAACTGCGCCTCATCGTTGGCATCAGCGATGGAGCCAGGGCGGAGGCCGTCGCCGATGCTAAAACTCACATCGTAAGCGGCGCAGATTTTGCAGATGTCATCCCAGTGCGTGTAGAGGAAACTCTCTGTGTGATGTGCGAGGCACCACTTGGCCATGATAGAGCCGCCACGGCTGACGATGCCGGTCAGGCGTTTGGCCGTCAGCGGCACGAAGCGCAGCAGAACACCGGCGTGGATGGTGAAGTAGTCGACACCCTGCTCGGCCTGTTCGATGAGTGTGTCGCGGAAAATCTCCCAAGTCAGATTCTCGGCTTTGCCGTCCACTTTCTCGAGTGCCTGGTAAATCGGCACTGTCCCGATCGGGACGGGCGAGTTGCGAATGATCCATTCGCGGGTGGCGTGGATGTTTTTGCCGGTGGAAAGGTCCATGACATTGTCAGCACCCCACTTGGTTGCCCACCGCATCTTCTCGACCTCCTCCTCGATGCTCGATGCGACGGCGGAGTTGCCTATGTTGGCGTTGATCTTCACGAGGAAATTGCGGCCGATAATCATCGGCTCGGCTTCCGGGTGGTTGATGTTCGAGGGGATGATGGCTCGGCCCTTGGCCACCTCGTCGCGAACAAATTCCGGCGTAATCTCGTCGGGGATACTCGCGCCCCAAGGGTTGCCGGGATGCTGGTGGGTCAGCGAGTTGGCCGGCGTTTGGCCAAGCGCTTGGGATTCTTCACGCAGTTTAGCTACACCCATGTTTTCGCGGATGGCGATGTGCTCCATCTCTGGAGTGATGATGCCTTGTTTCGCGTACCAATACTGGGTGACCGGATGGCCGGCGGAGGCTCGGAGCGGCTTCCGGCCGAGCCTGGGAAATTCGGTCAACCGGTTGGCTTTGTCGCGTTGGGTGGCATGGTCGGCGTGGACGCTTGAGATGTAGCCGTTGTCGAGCGGCTTGGCCTTTCGGCCGTCGTATTCCTCGACGTCGGCGCGGTCACGGATCCATTTGTCGCGCAGGGCAGGGAGGCCCTTGCCGACGTCGCCGTCAAAGTCTGGATCCCCCCATGGCCCGCTCGTGTCGTACACGCGCACCGGTGCGTTATCCTCGACGTCGCCGCTGAGTGATTTGGTGGGGCTTTGGGAGATTTCGCGAAACCCCACGCGGACGCCGGGATGGATTGTGCCGTTGACGTAAACCCGCTTTGAGTTGGGTAACTCGTCCTGGCTCGACGGTTCGAAGGAGTCGGTTGATGCGATCATTTTTCTGAAGGGAGCTGGAAAGTCTCCACGTTCACTTGGGGGAACGTCTGCGTAGAGTCGGGCACTGTCAAGAAACTACCAGCTTGGGTGCTCCGGTAGACTGGCGGCGAACTCGGTGCACAATTGTGCCTCGTAGTCGCCGGCGAACGTGCCCGCAAAAAAGCGGTTAAGAGCCTCGCCGTGAAGGCGTTCCCATGACGACTCCTCTTGGCCGGGGAGTATTGGGTAAAACAGCACTCCGTTGGCCTTGGCCGCTTTGTGGTCGCCCGGGGCATCGCCTATCATGAGCATTTTTTCTGTAGAGTACTTGCCTGCGGCGGCCAACTGGAGATGCTCGGTCTTGGTCCCCATTTCCTGTCCGGCGATTGCCTTGACGAACTTGGCGATGTCGTGCTCGTCCCACTCGCGCTCGAGCGCGTCGCTGGGAGTTTGCGAGATGACCATCATGTCCGCTCGTCCAAGCGCTTGGGCAAGGCACTCGCGAACGAGCGGGAAAGGCGGTACGCCGTGGACGATGTCGGCGATGTGTGCGTTGACAGCGTCCGACCAATCCTTGACCGGAGCCAAGTCGTCGTTGCCGCCCGCGACCTCGGCGGCGAGAGTGGCGTTGCCAAGCTTTGTTTCGCGAGTCATCCACTCGTCGAGTGCGGGATGGCTTGGAACGTTGACGTTGCGGGCCTGCACCTCGGGTCGCTCGCGCAGCAGTTCAAGCGAGCGGACCATGGCCGGGAAGCGGTTGGCACCGCGAGTCTTTGAGTAGAGGTTCACGAACTCCCACACCTGCCGGGCGTATTTGCTGACTGCCTGCAGGCCGTTGTGTTTCACGAACATCGGCACGAAACATTCCTTGTGCTTGATTTCCATTGAGTCAAACACACAGCCATCGGAGTCAATGCCTATGAAAAAGTCGCTGCCGGGCTGGAAGTCGCGCAGGACTTGTGCGGGGTCGCTCATTCTCAAGCGTTGTAAGTGGAGGAGGAGACGTTGCCGCCGCGGCCGGTCCAGTTTGTGTGGTAAAACTCGCCGCGCTCGCGGTCTATGCGCTCGTATGTGTGTGCGCCGAAATAATCGCGCTGTGCCTGCAGCAGGTTGGCGGGGAGCGTCTCGCTGCGGAAGGCGTCGAAGAAGCTGAGTGCGGTCGAGAAGGCCGGTGCCGGGATGCCCTTCTTGGCGGCAGTGGCCACGACGTTGCGCCAGCCGCGCTGGCTCTTTCGGATCTCGCGCTTGAAGTGCGGGTCGAGCAGCAGATTCGGCAGCTGCTTGCGCTTGTCGAATGCCTCCTTGATTTTGCCGAGGAACTGGCTGCGAATGATGCAGCCGCCTCGCCACATGAGGGCGATCTCGCCGTAGTTGAGCTTCCATCCGTACTCGGCTGCTGCTGCGCGGAGCAGCATGAAGCCCTGCGCGTACGAGATGATTTTTGAGGCGTAAAGTGCGCTGCGGATGTCGTCGATGAATTTCTCGCGATTGGTCTTGATGACAGGCTTCGGGCCGCGAAGTTTCTTGGAGGCGGCAACGCGCTCCTCTTTCATCGAGGAGATACAGCGGGAAAAAACCGCCTCGCCGATGAGAGTGATTGGGATGCCCAACTCGGCAGAATTGATGACGGTCCATTTGCCCGTGCCTTTTTGGCCGGCGGTGTCGAGAATCTTGTCAACCATCGGCGTGCCGTCGTCGTCTTTGAACGCAAGGATGTCTCGGGTGATCTCGATGAGGTACGAGTCGAGGTCGCCCTCGTTCCACTCGGCAAACACTTTGTGCATCTCGTCGGCGTTCATGCCCAAGCCCTCTTTCATCAAGTGGTACGCCTCGCAGATGAGTTGCATGTCGCCGTACTCAATGCCGTTGTGCACCATTTTGACGTAGTGACCGGCACCGTCGTTGCCGACCCAGTCGCAACACGGTGCGCCGTCATCGACCTTGGCTGAGATGGCCTGGAAAATTTCCTTCACATGCGGCCAGGCGTCGGGGTGGCCGCCCGGCATGATCGACGGGCCATGGCGCGCGCCTTCCTCGCCGCCAGAAACGCCGGTGCCGATGAAGAGCAGTCCGCGCGCTCGCAGATATTCGGTGCGGCGGATGGAGTCCTGATATAGAGAGTTGCCGCCGTCGATGATGATATCGCCCGCCTCGAGATACGGGATGACGTGATCGATGAAGTCATCCACCGGTTGCCCGGCCTTGACGAGCATCATCACTCGGCGTGGCCGCTTGAGGTGGCCGACCATTTCCTCGATTGACTGCGCGCCGATGACATTGGTGCCCTTGGCTTCGACGTTCATGAAATCGTCCACCTTGGACACGGTGCGGTTGTAAGCCACGACAGTGAAGCCGTGGTCGTTCATGTTGAGAATCAGATTCTGGCCCATGACAGCCAGTCCGATCAACGCGATATCTCCCTTGGGTTCCATTCCGGTTTTATTGGTTTAGCCGTGAAACTGCAGTCGCTCGTCTTCGGCGAGCAGGGTGTCGAGGTTTTCCCAGCGATTTTCATTGGAGGCGTTGAAGGCGGTCAGGTAAACGGTCACCAACTCCTGGTCGTACTTTTCGATCAACAGGTCAACCGCCCCGTTGAGCGAGTCATCGCTGATCGATTCCGGCAAGTCGTCAACCATTCCATCCTCGTGCTCGATGCCCAGTTTGCCAAGGAATTCGGTGAGCACTTCCTTGTGTTCCTTGAACAGCCAACCGCGGATCAGGTTGCCGGCTTGCTCCTCCGAGCCGGTCCGGGAGAGTATTTGTACGAAGTTTTTGTGGCGCCGCTCCTTGGGTTGCCGCCCGATGAATACCGGGCGCATTTTTTGCGCCTGCGCCATCGCGGCCACCAGCGCTCGGTACACTTCGCGGTTGTTGGCCTGTGTGTCTTCGAGGATTCGGTTCGCCATCTTGGGCGACATGAATCCGATCATCTCGTGAAAGGTCAGCATCTGTTTTTTGTTACGGGGCGACCGTGGTCACGGTAATTCCATTTGCTTGGCTTAGGGATTCCACTTCCTCTCGATCCAGTAGAATGGTCTTGGAGGATTCGACCGCCAGGACGGCGATCTTGGACGCGGCGCAGGATTCCAAGGTTCGGCGCCCAATGCAAGGAATATCAAAGCGCATGTCGTGGTTTTCCTTGGCAACCTTGACCGCCACGCCGCCGCCCTTGGCCCCGGCCAGTTCACCGCCGCGCCGCAGGCACGCATCGGTTCCCTCGAACCCCTCGGCTGCAAGCACCGTGCCTTCCTTGACAACCACCGTCTGCCCAATCTCCAGCTGTGAAACCTTCTTGGCCAAGCGATAGCCGAGGGAGACGTCTTCCCGCTGCTGTTTCGTCAACTTCGGGCCAAGGTGGAAATCCGGCCCCGGCATCACTTGGCCAAGCCAGGGTGTCGCCTCAATCAACTCCACGCCGCCTTTGGCCAGTTCGTCACCAATTGCACCAAAAATCGTGTGCGCATTGCGTTCCTTGAGACGAAAGAGCATCGCGGCTGTCTTCAGGTCGGGCCGAAACTCGAACAGTTTCTTGGGCGCGATCTGTCCTGCCATGACGCAATGTCGGACGTCACGGCTGCTGAACGCCTTGATCAGCTTGGCCAACTGGCCCACCCGCAGCCACTCCACCTCGTCGGCCACCGACTCGATCTCAGGCGAGGTCTCATCCCGGAACGCCACCGCGACGATGCGCGGCACGCTTTGGCGACGTGCCTCGCGGGAGATCAACAGCGGCAGCTCGCGGCTCCCCGCGATGACACCTAACGACTGGATATTCTGTGAATCCATCGGCCGCACAGATTATGGGCTTGGCACCGTTTCGCAACAGCAATGTGAGTGGGCGCTTGGGCAAGCGCGGCAATTGGGGGTTGAACGCGGCGCCGCTAAGCGAAAGACTGCGTCCAAGTGAAACGTGTCCGAAAAACCGCTTGGCTGTTGTTTTTGACGCTTGGTTTGGAAGCAGGAGGCTTGGCCGGCGACAAGCCAAGTGCCGAACTTAAGGAGCGCGTGAAGCAAGCTGGCCCGGGGATGTACCGCGTGGGAGATGTCACCGTAGATGCCAAGCTGGGCGTGGCAGCGTTCCCTGCCAAGGTCAATCAACTCGTCGGTTTAATCGAATACGCTCTCGTCACCGAGATCGGTAAAGTTCACGAAAGTTTCCTCAGCACCAAGGCACGCCCGAGCGACATACACGCCGCCATGCTGTTGCTCGGAGCCAAGTCTCCCAGGGCAGTGACAATTGAGCTTGGCTGGAAGGTCGACGACAAATGGGTGCGAAAGCCAATGCTCAATTTTATTGCTCAATATCCGCTTGAGACCTCCTCCGAGCGGAACGACAAGGCCACCGTCAAATCGTTTGATATCACGTCACACGACTGGAAATGGACCGGTTCCCACATCCAAAACGGAAAGATAGCCGCCGACTTGAGTGGTTCGATTCTGAGCCTCCAACCGGATATCGACGCCCTGGCAATGGTCGAACCGATGGTTGACACTAGCCGATTTGGCTCTCACGTATGGCCCAAGCGAGCCCCCGAGCTCGGTCAGGCGGTACAGGTGTTTATTCGGCTGAAAAAGCGCGCATCCACGGAGTCTGGCGCAACCAAAGGACCGGTTTAGGCTCAAAAACCGGTTTTCATCACAGGCAAGTCAAAGCGTATTGCGACTCGGGCGCAAATAACGCGTTGCTAAGAGCTTAAGGGCTTTTGGTTTCACGGTAAATAAGTTGTAAATAAGTCGTTTTATTGATTGGCTTTAGACTTGGTTTTTCGATGGTTTCTCGACTTGTTTGGCTTCGGCCCTGCCATCCAAAAACACCCAACAACGTTGACAATGCCGAGTTGAAATATCATTTGGCGGATGCCCCTGAGGGTATGCAGATCACGGATACTGGGCTGATTCAGTGAACGGCGCCCAAGGAGGCTCAGGATGCCACCATAAACGTTGAGGTTTCCGTGGTTGATGATCGGGAGGGTGCAGCCAGCCGGACACTCGAGGTTAGTGTTGAGTGTTGAGGCGAACAGGGTAACGATTCTTTTGCTCTCGGCGTCCGAGGTGGTTGGGGCGTTTGAGCTTGAAACTGAAGCGGTCATCGATAAGAGCATAACGGTCGCAAAGGTCGGAGGTATGCGCTTCTACAAACTGCAGTCCGCTGACGACACGAAGTTGAAAATCACGTCGATCGTTATCAAAGAGGACAAGGTGCTCATGAGCTACAAGCCGGCCGGAGAATAGGCTGCGCTCAAATCAGGAAATCCGCTCCGTTGACGATACTGTCAGCGGGGCTTTTTTTGTTAGGATAAGTAACCAATATTGAATTTTTTTCAGTATCTGCTAAGCAAGTGTTGTCGGCTCGTAACAAACAACTTAGGTAACAGGGGAAAGTACTTTGCGGGTTCTTTAATCCACTTTGATCGACGACCAAAGTGCTTTGGAGATCCCTAAAACTCGTTTGACTGTTTCCAAAATAACTTTGGAGAATGATTGAAGTGCTTATGGGACACCCCAAACAACTTTGGGGATGCCTTATTCTACTTTTGCTAATGCCCTGATAGGGCGGCTCGATCATCGACTGTACTTGGAACACTTTTAAATACGGATAGTTACTGAGGATCTATTAGGGTTGATAACGTCTGGTTTGGTAGGTGCAATGTGTTCGTTCAGATTTCATCCAACGGGGTGGGAAGTGTGGCCCTATTCTAGCTTTCCATAGTTTCTCGACTTAATTGTCAGATTCTTAAGCCAAATCGACGATATTCGACGGGAACTCCTGAATTATGCAGGCTACGATTCATGGCTGAGAGTTGGTGGGGTTAGGTGACTTTGTATTTTGACTTTAAACCTGATTTGATATGATGACCCCGCCAAATTGGTTTTGCCCTGTGGTTGCTGACTTGCATGAAAATTATTTGTAACAACTGACAAGAGTGAAAACAGCGTATGTCAACAAGTTGACCTGTTGTTTCTCAGGTGCGTTGCTGTCACTGGCAGCTAACGTTGACGTGATGGCGGCACCTGAAGATCCGGTTCTAACCTGGGGTGTTCCGGTTGGAATTGTTCACGGCACACCGCTTGGCCCGGTGCAGTTGAATGCAGTTGCTAGTGTGCCGGGAGCATTCGAGTACTTACCGGGTGCAGGAACTGTTTTAGATGCGGGAGCCGGCCAGTCACTGCAGGTGACTTTCACTCCCGAGGATACAGTCGGGTACAATGTGGTGGAGCGGCGAGTGAGCATTGATGTGGCCAAGGCCACTCCGAGAGTAACCTGGTTCAACCCGCTTGGGATTGAGGAGGGCGTTCCTTTGGGTGACACCCGGTTAAACGCAACGGCGAATGTGCCAGGTGTCTTTCATTATTCTCCGAAGAAGGGAACGTCCTTGGAGGTCCATACGAGGTTCGGTGAGACCTTCAGTATTTATGACCTCAGCGTGGTATTTATTCCCGAGGACGATTCGAGCTATAATTCTGCTGAAAAGACCTTACAGATAGCCGTTCTGCCGCGAAGGCAGAAGGATGTCGCACCGACTATCCTAATGGAGCCGATACCGTTGACCCAGTTAAGCGGAGAGTCGGGGCAGTTCAGTGTGACTGTGATGGGTCGGCAACCGATGGCCTATCAGTGGTTTCACAATGGCACCGCGATCGAGGATGCCGATGAGGCGACACTGAAAATTGAGAATATCACATCCAGAGATGCAGGGGCTTACGGTGTGGCGGTCGGGAATACTCTGGGCATGAAAGAAAGCAAAGTCGTTGTATTGGAGGTGATGGAACCACCGGTATTGATGAGAGGCTTGGAATCAGCCACGATCGATTTTATGGATTCCTACCGATTTAATCTCGTGGCTCAGGGGAGTCAGCCGATTGAGGTTGAATGGTACAGGAATGGATCGTTGTTGCCCGGGCAGGACAGCCTGATTTTTGATATAGCTTTGGCTAATTCGATCGATGATGGCGAGTATTTCGTTCGTTTGAAGAATGATGCCGGCGAGCATATCAGTGATCCGGTCAAATTGACCGTAAATATACCTGTCTTAATTGTAAAGGGACTGGAAGACAAGGTGCTGACAGTGGGGGAGGATGTGGTGCTTGAAGTTGTGGTTCAAGGTGCGCCGCCCATTAGCTATAAGTGGTATCATGACGGCAACGAGCTCCAAGGGGAGACTGGTGACAGGCTTGTGTTGAACAATGCTAACCAGCTAAGGGAGGGTACATACATGGTGGCGATCAGTAACAGGTTTGGCAGTAGCAGCAGTGAGGCTTATTTGAAAGTCAATTCAGTCCCTATGATCATGCGCCAGCCTGATGGACAATCAGTTGGGATGGGCGGCAATGCTAGTTTTATGGTCGCGGTGGCGGGGGCCAAGCCGATTGCCTATCAATGGTATTATAATGGGGAGCCAATTGATGATGCGACGGGCGCAGGTCTTGATCTCATCGGAGTGGAAAACGAGAATGCAGGTGTCTATAAGGTCCAGATTAGCAACGCTGTGGGAGAGGTGATGAGTGAATCAGCAAGGTTGACTGTGAACACTCCCCTGAAACTGGTCAGCGACCTAGAGGATGCGATGGGGAAGATTGGTGACAACGCCCGTCTGGAGGTTGGTCTGACTGGGAGTGGGCCAGTGAGTTACAGGTGGTTCAAGGACGGCGTATTGCTGTCCGGGGTCGATGATGCGTTGCTAAAGCTGGACAAATTAGAGAACAAGAATGCGGGTGTTTATCAGGTCGAGATTACAAACCCGGTGGGAACCATCAGGAGCGGCTTTGCCCGACTGGACGTTGTCGTCGGGCCCAGCATCGTTAAGGCTCCGGTCGGCCAAAGGGTGATTTTGGGACAACCGGCTGAGTTTACAGTCATCGCCGCCGGCAGCAATCCGTTGACGTACCGATGGTATAAGGATGGGGTGCTTATAGAGGAAGCCAGCGGAACTCGTTATGTAATTGGATCGGCAACGGATGAGGATCAGGGGAGCTATAGCGTATTGGTCACCAACCGTGGCGGGAATGTTGAAAGCGATGCCGCGTCTCTCGTGGTGTTAACGCCTGTGAGTATCACGCAAGATCTTGAGAATGTGACTGTTAGCGAAGGAGGCGTCGCAAGATTCAGTATAAAAACCAGCGGAACCAGCCCCGTCAGTTACCAGTGGTACTATGGAGGCAGCCCGATTGAGGGGGCAACCGAATCCGTTTATGAAATTGGAATAGTGAATGAGACGCATCGGGGTGTTTATCAGGTGAAGATCTCCAACGAAGTTGGCGGTGTAAGTAGCATTGAGGCCAAGTTGAGCGTGAGTGTTGCGCCAAGGTTGCTTCGTTCGATTGAAAATCAGGAGTTACTGGCAGGAGGTGCCTTGATACTACAGGTAAGCGCCAGCGGCACAGAACCCCTTACCTATAACTGGTACAAGGGAGGAAACTTGTACTCCTCTAGTGCCGATGCCGAATTGAGCATTGTTGGTGTAACTGAAAAAGACGGTGGGTCTTATCAGGTGGAGGTTGTCAATGCGATCGGCAGCGAGAGCAGTACAATTGTCGAGGTTACAGTTATTGAGCCTGTGAAAATTGTGCAGCAACCGGTTGATGCAATCCTTAGGCAGGGAGGCAGCGGCCAGTTGACTGTGCAGGCGACAGGAACTTCGCCGGTAAATTATCAATGGTACCACAACGGCACTCTAATCACTGGGGGCACGCGGCCGGCGTTAGGCATCCTGAATGCCCAGGCGGAAAACAGGGGTTCCTACGAAGTGCATATTAGCAACGCCGCGGGAACGGTTATTAGTGGCAGCGTAAATCTTAAGTTAATGTTTCCGCCAAGTATCTCATTGCAGCCGAGGCCCTTTACAGGTCTAGATGGAGACAGTTTGGTTCTGCGAGTTGAGGCGACAGGTAGCAAGCCGTTGACTTATCAATGGAGCAAGAATGGCCAGTCGATTGTGGGAGGCCAATCGGAGACGCTGATCGTTGATTCGCTTAAAGAGTCCGATGCGGGCACCTATGCTGTGTCGATTGAGAACCAGGCTGGATCGGTAACGAGTGATGCTGCTGTCGTTGTCGTAAGGACTCCGGTTACCATCATTACTCAACCCCAGAGCAGATTGGCTCCCACAGGTACCAGTGTCACTTTTGCAGTTACTGCAACGGGGACTACGCCGATAACTTATCAATGGTTCAAAAACGGTGAAAAGATTACTGGAGCGACCTTGGCGACTTACGGTGTCAGCAGTGCTGGTGAGTCTGATACGGGGGGGTATCAGGTTCAGGTAAGCAATCCTGGAGGTGATCTGATCAGTCAGACAGCTTCACTTCGTGTCGCTCAATCAGTTACCATTGTTACGCAGCCCGCATCAACACAGGTTCGGAAGGGCCAACCATACGAGTTGAGTGTGGTGGTGAGCGGTACAAAGCCATTAACCTATCAATGGTCCAAGGATGGCGTGGTAATAATTGATGCAGTTGCTTCCACACTTCAAATAACTGATGCCGATGTGGTCAACGCCGGGGTTTACAGCGTTGTGGTTGGAAATGAGGTTGGCGACGTGACCAGTTCTTCAGCTACTGTTGAGGTGTTGTTGCCACCAATCGTGGGTGCTTTGGACCCGTTGAAGGAGGTTGATCTGGGTTCCACCGTTACACTGACGGCACCGGTTTCAGGGTTTGGAACCTTTAACTATCAGTGGCTTAAGAACGGAGTGAATATCGAAGAGGCAACTGCGCAGACGTTGGTGTTGAATGGAGTAACCCTAGCCGACTCGGGCAGTTACAGCTTGAATGTGGGCACCGAGGGTGGTGCCTTGCCCAGCAGCACGATGAATCTCCGGGTCAAAGCTGATCCCATTTTGTTGGGGGATGCTTTCGACGATGCAGTGACTTCAAGCGGGAGTACAGGCAGTTACCGGGGCAGTAATGTTGGAGCTACTGCCCAGATTGGAGAACCCAGGCATGGGGGTAGCGCAGCCAATGTATCGGTCTGGACAAGTTGGGCAGCACCGGCCAATGGCATCGTCACTTACTCCACTCAAGGCAGCACATTCGACACGACTCTTGCTGTTTACACCGGAAGTACACTTGACTCGTTGATCTTGCAGGCGGTGGATGCCGACTCAGGGGGCTATCTGACCAGCAATGTTCGGTTCAATGCGGTTAAGGGTACAGTTTATCATGTAGCTGTAGACGGATTTAGCGGAGCCACGGGTGATGTGGTGTTGGCTTGGACGTTGGAAGAGGCAGATTCACCGCTGCCGGTTATCACAGTCCATCCGAAATCTGAAACCAGGGCGATTGGTAGCAGGGTCAAGTTTGATGTTTCGGTGGCGGCAGCAGCCAGTGAGATTGCTTACTCTTGGCTCAAAGAGGGCAAATGGATCGTGGGTGAGGATTCAGAGAGCTTGGTTCTGGAGTATTTGCAGATGGCCGATGCCGGTGCCTATTCCGTCAGAGTGACAGTCGGCGGTGAGTCCGTGGTAAGTGAAGTCGCCCAACTGACAATAGGCCTAATCAAGGATGCCCCCGAGATCAAGGTCAGCACGAAATTGGATCTTGGCGCGTTTGTGACGGGCGGGGAGGAGGCGGGCAATGATGAAGGAGGCAAGTTGCGCGAACCGATACTCGGTGGCCCAGGTTTGCTGCCGAGATTGATAGCGAAATTGAGGAGGATTCAGAAGAAGCCGGGCGAATTTTCGTTCACCGGTTCTACGGTATACACCACCACAGGGGCGGCTAAGGATCCGGGCGAACCCAACCATGCCGGCACCACGGGAGGCGCCTCCGCATGGACGACATTTACCCCGGATGAGGAGGGTGCGGCCAAGATAAGCACCGACGAAAGTAGTTTTGACACTGTATTGGCTATCTACAAGGTAGGCACTGGGACAGGATGGGATGCCATAGAGGAAGTGGCCAGTAACAATGACGGAGGGGATGACGGTCAGGATAGTGAGGTGGTGTTTGACGCGGAAAAGGGAGCCACCTATCTGGTTGCTGTTGATGGCGTAGGAGGTGCAACCGGTACGGTACAGTTAAATCATGAGTTGGCGAAGGTGCCGACGTTGGATTTTGTGACGGAGAGCGTTGACGGACTGTTGGCCGGCACGGTGACAATGGAAGTGTCTGCAAGCAATCCGCTTGCAGACACAGAATTGACTTATCAATGGCGCCGTGACGAAAACATCATCGATGGAGCGACGGCATCCAAGTTGAGCTTCACCAATCTGCTGTACTCTGATGCCGGGGATTACACGGTTGAGGTGAGCAATTTTGCAGGTACGACAACAAGTGATGTTATTCCGGTTCGTGTTGTGCAGCCGGTTAGCATTGAGACTCAGCCGGCTGACACAGTTGGTGTTGTTGGAGGAAGTGTTGCGCTGGCGGTGTCTGCGGTTGGTTCCGATCCCATCACATACCAGTGGATGCATGATGGCGAGGCAGTTTCAGGAGCCACCTCGGCTTCTTTGAGTTTAGTAAATATTAACGCGGGGATAGCTGGGAATTACCAGGTGGTTGTCACGAACCCGACTGGAAGTGTTTTAAGCGATGTGGCTGCGCTGGCCGTTGGTGCATCACCTGCGATCACATCCCAGACCGGCTCCACGTTTGCAATTGCCGGTTCCGAACTTGAATTGTCTGTTACGGCTTTCAGCGGTTTGACGTTAAGTTATCAGTGGAAGCGGGATGGTGTCTCCATCGCTGGTGCCGTCAGTAATACTCTGACATTGAGCAGTATAAACAGTACGGACTCGGGTGATTACACGGTTGAAGTGTCTAACACTGTCGGGACGACGGTAAGCGATGTCATTCAAATAAGTGTCAATTCCCCGCCTGTTATTGTGACCTCACCAAGCGACAAAGGGCTTTGGCAATCCGCTCGTTTACTCTTATCCGTTTCAGCGATTGGCGAGAGCCTTGGCTACCAATGGTTCAAGGATGGCGAGGCGATTGCTGGTGCGGTTGAATCGAATTACTCGCTTTTAACTGCAAACTCAAGTGATTCTGGCAGTTATCATGTGACGGTTTCCAACACGGCAGGAACGGTCACGAGCGCGACTGCGACTGTTGGTGTCGTCGCGCCACCGGTTATCCAGGTTCAGCCGACAGGAGGTGCGGTGTCTGTGGGTGATGATTTTACGTTAAGCGTGGTGGCAGTTGGTTCTGGGGCCATTTCCTACCAGTGGTGTCAAGACGGCGTTGTACTTGAGGGGCAGACCCAGGACACTCTGGACCTTGCTGGTTTGAAGCTTCCAGAGGCGGGCAGTTACACTGTTGAGGTGTCCAACGAAGCAGGAATTACGAACAGCCAGGCGGTTGATGTTTTAGTTCTGACGCCATTGGCAGTGACCAAACAGCCGGAGGGTCAGTTGGTGGTTGCGGGAACCCTTGTTGTTCTGGATGTGGTTGCCAATGGTTCCAACCCGGTCGGTTATCAATGGTATCTTGATGGCACTGCTGTGGACGGAGCTACTGGGTCTTCGTTGCAAATAAGTAATGTCAGCGTCGCCAATCAAGGGGCTTATCATGCGGTCTTGAGTAATCCGGTCAGTTCGGTGACGAGTGAGTTCGCAACGCTGGCGGTTAACATTCCCCCGGGGATTGCGGTTCAACCGGTTGCCCAAACGGTTGAGAAAGGACGTAGTGCGATATTCACAGTAGAGGTAAAGGGTACAGCCCCGTTTTCGTACCAGTGGCAGTACGATGGCATTGATATCGATGGCGCCACTAGCGAGGAACTGGTCATCGATTCTGTCGATGCGTCAAATGATGGGGACTATGCGGTAATCGTTCAAAGTCTTTATGGCGCGGTTGCGAGTGAAGTTGCCGGCCTGAATGTTCTGCTTCCACTCGAGATTACTGTTCAACCCAAAGACACCCATGTTGACGTTGAGGCCACGCTAAGCATGGTCGTTGTCGTAAGCGGGAGCGGTCCCTATGCCTACCAATGGTATCATGGATCAAAGAAGATTGAAGGGGCAACTGAATCCGTGTTGGAGATTGATGGAATGTTGCGTGCTAACGGCGGTACTTATCATGTTGAAGTCAGCAACACGATTCAAGTTGTCACGAGTCGCGATGCTGATGTGATTGTTGATGAGTCCATTTCGATCAACGTCCATCCTGTTGGTACGGAGATCCTGGGCGGCGAGTCGGTGACATTCTTCGCGCTGGCTTCTGGCAGTGGCCCCAAGACCTATCAATGGCAGAAGGATGGAGTTGACCTTGACGGCAAGACCAACGACACGCTTGTCATTGAAAGCGCCACAAAAGCCGACGAAGGATTTTATACCGTGATTATTGCAAACACGATTGGTTTTCAGGTCAGTGGTGAAGCTCTTTTGCTGGTCAACGCTCCGCCGACGATTGCAGCGATTGATTCTGTCATCGTCTCAACCGGGGATGTTTATGAGGTGCAGGTGGTTGCAGATGACGAGGGAGACACTTCCAAGTTAAGGTATCTGTTACAAAATAGTCCTCAGGGAATGAGCATTACCAAGAAGGGGCTGATTCAATGGACTGTTGGCAGCGGGTTTGAGGGTAATGCATACAGTGTCGAGGTTCACGTGATTGATCAGGACGGACTGGCTGCCGGTCGGAATTTTTCTATCACTGTCAACCACACACCGAAGTGGGAGGATGTTGGACCACAGTTATGCAAGGATCAAAATCTACTGGCCTTTACGCCTGTTGCAACTGACCTGGATGACGACAACCTGGTGTTGGCAGCAAGTGATCTGCCGACTGGAGCAACCTATGATGCCGTTTCGGGGTTCAGTTGGAAACCAGCTAGCGATCAGCTTGGGGCTCACGATGTTCGTTTCATCGCGACCGACTCGCACGGAGTTAAAAGTGAACTGCTTACAGTGATTACCGTACAAGCCAATGTTTCTCCGAGTCTGGCAGCATTTGGGCAAGCTGACATTTTGGCTGGCGAAAGTGTGAGCGTGCAACTGGCTGTCGCCGACGTGGACGATGCCAAGTCCACCTTGGTCTACAGGCTCAACAGTGCTCCCGAGGGCATGCAAGTGTCTGATACCGGCTTGATAACGTGGACAACCCAATCAGGCATCCACAGTGGTGAGTACACGGCTGAGGCAGTCGTCACGGATCCCCTCGGGGCAAGCGCAAGCCAGCAACTCAAGTTTGTTGTGAACGGAGCGCCAGTGGTCGAGTCGCTCGATTCAGTCACTGTAAAAATTGGAGGCAAGGTTACATTCACGGTTGGCGCGACGGATCCGGAAGGCGGCAAACTAACCTACAAGGCGCTGAATATCCCGGATGGATTCACGGAGATCAGCGGAAACGGGCTCAAGGGCAAGTTTAGCTGGGGAACCAGGAAAGCGATTGCAGGTGACCACTCTATAACTATAGAGGTGGTCGATGCCGCTGGTCTGAAGTCAATCATTTCCGCGCAAGTCACTCTCAATGCAAATATAGCACCAACGACCGAGCCAATCGCTCCTGTGGCTGTCGATGCCGGCGGAGTCGTTAAAGTCCAAGTTGTCGCCGCCGACGTTGACAACGACAATTCGACACTGAATTACGTTCTCGAGGATGCCCCGAAAGGGATGCAGATATCGGGCGATGGCCTAATCCTTTGGTCTGTAGACAATCAGGCGGAGACCGTAACTTACAGTGTGACGGTGATCGTTGTGGATGCTGACAACGCCATGTCCAAACAGGTTCTTGAGGTAAGCGTCACGGCAAACGCCCTCCCAACATTGGCGGCCATTGATCCGGTGACCATCGAAACCGGTGCGACCCTTGAGGTTCAAGTCATTGCCGATGATCCCGATGGGGACAACGCCAAGCTGAAGTACCGCTTGAGGAATGCCCCCGCAGGAATGCAGATTACGACTAATGGCATAATCCAATGGACTGTGCCAAGTGACGCAGTAAACGCGAACCAGAGCGTGATGGTCTTCACCGTCGATGGGCGTGACGGCTCGACCATGCGGGTGTTTGAGGTGACTGTCGATGTGAACAGAGCGCCCACGGTTTACGCCGTTGCCCCAATCGTGGCCAAGGTCGGTGACAAGATAAGAGTTACCGTGATTGCCACCGATCCCGATGGCGACGAGTTAACCTACAAGGAACTGGCTCTGCCGGCGGGAATCAAGGGGGCTGCTCCCACCGGTCTCAAGGGCAAGTTTATCTGGACCACCAAGAACGCGAAGGATGGCAGTTACTCCATCGACATCGAGGTTGCAGATACTTCCGGCAACAAGGCTGTTGTAACTGTTCAAATTACACTCGAACCGGTGACGGTTCTTATGCTGGTTTCCGCTCCTACCGTATTGGGGCCGTTCACGCCCGAGGCGGATGCAGTTATCGATGAAGACGCTAAAACCATTACGATTGCAACAGTGGGTGGCATGCGTTTTTATAGCCTCCAGTCAGGTGGTGGCACGAAACTAAAAATCACCTCGATTGCCGTCAAAGACGACAAGGCAGTCATGGGCTACAAACCAGCTGGCGAGTAATCCTGCTTGGGCGAAATATTATCCTGCGAATGAACTTCACCCCGTTGGCTTCACCGTCAACGGGGTTTTTCTTTGAAGCGGTTTTGCCGAGCGTAACGTTGGAGAAAAAATGACCTTGAAAATCACGTAGAACTGGGGCAAACAACTTCCGTGCTTGGTGCTTGTGGTTTACGCGGCACCCGCACTTACAGATTGCGCCCGTAGTTCAATTGGATAGAGCGTCAGTTTCCGAAACTGGATGTTGTAGGTTCGAGTCCTACCGGGCGTACCACTTTTCTTCCTCTTCTTCTCAATAAAAGCATGCTTTAGGCATGACTCCTTGTCTGGTGGATAAACAGCCATCACTGAGCCTCAAAAAAAATGTTTTATTCAGTAAATTTTACTTTTTAGGGTAAGTTTTTAGTTTATAGAAGTAAGAGTGAGATTATAACGGCCAGAAATTGCTCCAGAATTGCTCCAGAAAAAACTGATGCTTTTCGAGTTCTGCCAAGATAGAGGGGAAGTGCTCCAGAATTGCTCCAGATTACGCTTTATTTTGGATTAATATATTGATTATTAGTTATTTAGCTTCGTTTTAGCTCTTAAAGCATCACTTTTATACGAGATTACCCATGAGGAGAAGTGTCTCCTGTCCTGAAAAAAAGTGAGTTTATTAAGTAAAAAGGGTTGACTATATATTATATATCGTTATGCTCTTTGCAGCTACCAAAGGGGTAGTTAAACACAGAAAAACATCACAAAAATGAAATACAAAATCGAATACAGGAAGAATGGATCGGAAATCGACACCTACCGCAATGTCATCCTGATAGGGAAATTCCCCAACTTCGAGGAAGGCGATCCGAACAAGGGCTTCCAAGCTTTGAATGAGGATAACGAGCCTAGAAGGTTCTGTTATGAACGCGTGGTCGCCATTGAGGCCGAGTAACTCTAACGGGGAGGGCGCAAGCCCTCCCTACCTTTCATAACCATGAAAACGTATCTGATAGCTAGATGTAGCTCGAAAACTCAAAGCCTCCTATCACAGGTCAAAGAGCTTCAGGAGCGGTATCCTGAGGGCGTAGTGATCGAGGGATTCCGATCTGGCGTTTCGGCTAAAAACAAGGCCGCACTGAAGGAGTACATCGACATGTGTGAAGAGGGAGATCGACTGGTATTTCTGCGGCTCTCAAGGGTTGCGAGAAGCCTTCCCCAATTCTTGTGGTTTTTTAAGGCCGCTCACAAGAAAGGCGTCAAGATCGAGCTACTCAAAGACAATATTGAGTTTGAGACTCCCGGTGGGCGTCTCTGCGCTTCGATGCTATTCGCGATGCAATCTTGGGCAAGAGAGATACAGCTAGAGAATTGCCGTGAAGGCCGCCGCGCTGCCGAGAGCAACAAGGACTTTAAGGGTTGGGGGAGGAAGAGCGACCTGTCGGACAAACGCGTCAAGCGCATCCGTGCTGCACGGTACAATCCAGACGGCAGCATCAACCGCACCTTGAAAAGTATTGCTGATGAGGAAGGGTTGTCAGTTGGTTACATTCACCGTCTAACCGAGCCGGAGAAACGTAAGAGATACAATGAAGCCCACAAGGCCCGGCAAAGGGAAAAGTACGCCGAGGCCGACTAGGCCAACCCCGACGTACAACACAGAGGAGACATCACTCTCCTCAGGGGGAAGTTTGAACTTCACTTGAAATCAATGCAAGGCAGGCGGGGTGGTGGGCCGACAGGTCAAGGCTGGCACGGGTGCTGGCAGTTCATCGTCAAGCGGCCACCCAAGTGTGCCGTGAGGTCAATCAGGGTGATATCAGGGAGAGCTTGAGGACTCTTTGATGAAAACGATGATTGCGCAAAAAATGAAAAAAAGAATTAAAAAGCGCCGACCCCATACCCATATTATTGGCTCTTCGTCCGAATGCGCACCACTCACCCATGGCCTCTTTGGCTTTGGCGGCTTTGGGATGCGGTCTGGATCACCACCGCATTGCGGACAAATCACCACTTTAGTGATGGCATAACGATGTTCAATTCCGAAGCCACAGACCTCACATAGCCACTCATGGGCGAGAAGAGGGCGTACGGGACGGTCGTCGTCATCGTCGTCGTCAGGAATCACAGTGAAGAATGGTTCCTCTGCTTTAACCACAGGTTCCGGCTCGCCGCAATGCGGACAAGTTTTTGCATTGGGTGAGAGCGTCTTACCGCAAACCTTACATGGTTTCATTTCATCCGGCATCGCAACCCAATGAGACGCCAATGCCAGTTCACGGTCAAGCGGCCAAAATATACTATGAAGGCCGCGCTAAGTGGCAATCACCTGTTAAAGTATCAACCAGCCACCAAACGCTTCCTGCTCCTTGTACTTGGTAGCGGCCAACCCCAAACCAATTATTTAAGAAAACAACAGCTAATGTGAACAAACCAATTAGGATTATTTTTTTGTAAGACATTGAAACACAATGAGGCGCCACTGCCAGTTCACCGTCAAGCGTTTCAGAGTCGACCATGTCACTCGCCTCAAAGGGAAGTTTTAACCTCATTTGAAATTATTCCAAGGCGGCCAACGTGCCGGCCAGGCGGAACGCCTGGCCTACGACACCCGGCCGCCTTTTTACTTCATCGTAAAAATTTCTTTTATGGCATTTAACTAAAATTCGCTTTTTTGTTGATAATTCGATGGAGGGGCAGGGGTGCATAATTTCTTTATAATCACCAAAATCGGGTAATCCGTTTACCAACATACAGTTTCAAAAATCCTAATCAGTAGTCCACATTTCTACTTTCGTTATCTGGTGTGTATTAACAGGTATGGAACCAAAACTAATGCGCTGGCGTGAGCCCTTTATCAAGCATCTGGCGAAACTCTCTCTCCATACGGATAGGTTTATTATGGCGAGAGGTAATTGCTCACACTTCACCCACATGTATCCTGAACTGATGCAAAAGACTTTGAAGTTGAAGCGTCAGATCGACGAGTACCACAACGAGTACCGCGAGTGGATCGAAACGTCTGGAGTGGTGAAGAATCCGGCGAGATTCTTAATTGAATAATTTGTATTGTTGGTGCGTCAGTACCAGCCGCGGGAAGTCGTTGTCTCGCGCTATAAAACGTTGCTAACGACAAAGGAGTAACAATGTCATTCTGTTACATTAAAATGGTGGATGGCCCCGCGATCTTGCGTCCGGCTCTGCTTCTCGGAGACTTTGCACCCGGAGACAACCAACGGTGTTGAACTTGTTGGGAGTGTAGTAAAGGTGATGTCATGTGGGCGGAAACTACCGCACGCCCAAAAAAGACTAGCCGGGGAGTAATCTCAGGGAAAAGACAGATCGCCGGTGTGAAGAATAATCTCATTTTTTTTGAGATACCAATTCACGGGGAAAGTCTCCGTTTCACTCCGACTTTCTAGGGAAAAGTTTATTATATTATTTATGATATAATTGAACTTTATTTTATGCCCCGAATTGTATTGGAGTTGTACCAGAGGGGCTCCAGTAAGTTTAATTATTATCAATTAGTTAGTGCATATATAAACAGTTTAATTATTGCATATTCCTTGCTAATTACCCTCTTGATAATGATAAAAAACAACCAATGAGCCGCAAAAGTTTGAGTTTAATGAGTAAAAGTAAAACTTTCGGCGGATGTCGGCGAAGCGCGTTAAATAAACACAGAGCTTTTCGAGCTATCTGGTTTGCCTGAAAAACCGGGATAAAATCATCTGGCTAGTTCCCTGCGGCTTTGATAAAATTCAGCCATTGAAAGCATAATGAAAAAACTCTTAATTTCAACTTTTGCAGCGGCGGTTATGTTGCTGTTCGGTGGGGTTACTGAGGTTAATGGGGATCCTTTGACGTATGAAGTCGTCGGAGACACTGTTTCTGTTGTTAAATGTGATAATAAAGCCTCTGGGGAATTGGTGATTCCCTCTTCCTATGAGGGTAAGCCGATTACCAGCATTGGGTTTCGGGCCTTCTCTAGGTGCAGTAGCGTAACGAGCGTGACGATCCCAGACAGCGTCACCAGCATTGGACGGAGTGCCTTTGATTCCTGCAGGAGTCTGACGAGCGTTACGATACCAGACGGCGTCACCAGTATTGAGGATTGGGCCTTTGAAGTCTGCAGCAGTCTTGAGAGCGTGAGGGCCAGCCCCTGGGCGGCCAGTCGGAGATGTTCAAACGTGAAGTCACGGGCGATCAGCCCGCGCCAGCCGGAGGTGCCAAAATGGATGGGGGATTTCACGGCTTGGGAGAGCGGTTGGCCAAGCGCCGGGAGCGGTCAGCTATTCCAGTCGAACGCATTCCTCTTGATGGCGTAAATGTAGCCGATGAACAGAATGCCAAGGAACGAAACC
>JABGZB010000295.1 GCA_018674955.1 Verrucomicrobiota bacterium
AACGTCAAGCTGACCACCGAGCATCTCCGGAAAAAAATCGGCGCGGAAGACAGGCATGATCTGACGCGTCGAACCATGACGCTGGTGCCGACACGGGGTGGCGCGCCGTATTACCGCGATCGCGACGGGAACTACTGGCGGGCCTACGTATTCATCGAACGGGTCACATCGATGCATGTCGCCGTTGCGCCGGCTCAGGCTGGCCAGGTAGGGCGCGCGTTTGGTTTGTTTCAAAAACGGCTTGCCGACCTATCGCCGGAGAAGGTGCAGGAAACCATCCCCGATTTTCACAACGGCCTGCTGCGGGTAGAGGCGCTGGAAAAAGCCGTTGCCGCAGACAGCGCTGGGCGGGTTGCCGGAGCGCAGGCCGCGATTGATTTTTGTCGGCAACAACGCGGCATCGTAAGCCTGTTGCTCGATGCCCGGGCGCGGGGCGAGCTGCCGCTGCGCATCACCCACAACGACACCAAGATCGACAACGTGCTGTTCGACTGCGACAGCGGCGAGGTGGTTTGCATCGTCGATCTCGACACCGTCATGCCGGGGCTGGCGCACTACGACTTTGGCGACATGATGCGCACGCTCACCAGCCCAGCCGACGAGGACGAGCGCAACTTGGCCAAGGTGACCATGCGGATGGATTATTTTGAGGAATTGGCCAAGGGCTACCTCGCCGAGGCCGGTGAATTCCTGACCCAATCTGAGCGGGGTCACCTCGCGATTTCCGGCAAGGTCATCACGCTCATCTTGGGCATCCGCTTCCTGACCGATCACCTCAACGGCGACACTTATTTTAGAGTGCATCGCGAGGGCCAAAACCTCGACCGCGCCCGCGTGCAGTTTAAGATGGTCGAATCGATGCTGGAGCAGGAAGAGGCGATGAAGTTGTTCATCGCCGCGCTGGGCTAACTGGCGTTGGTGAGGCGCTCTTCCGCTTGGCCAAGCTCCTCGGGCGAGGTTTCGCGCAAACGGGAAACGATCGTTGGCAGTTTCTTGATCACCCAGTCCACGTCCGCCTCCGTGTTGTCCAGCCCAAGGCTGAATCGCAGCGAGCCTTTCGAGCGCGACAACGGCACACTCATGGCCTGTAACACGTGGGACGGCTCAATGGAGCCGGTGGTGCAGGCCGAGCCACTCGAGGCGCAGATGCCCTCGCGGTCGAGCAGCAGCAGGATCGCTTCGGCCTCGACGCCGTCGAAACCGATGTTCGTCGTGTTGGGCAGCCTCGGCTCGCCACCGCCGTTTCGCACAGAGCCGCGAATCGTATGCAGGATGCTGTGTTCGAGCTTGTCGCGCAGCGCGCGCACCCGCGTATTTTCGTCATTGATTTGCTCCAGCGCGAGTTCGGCGGCTTTGCCGAAGGCGACAATATTCGCGACATTCTCAGTGCCGCCTCGCTGGCCTCGCTCCTGCCCACCACCGATGATGTACGGCTGAAACGGCGCTCCCGGCTTAACGTACAGCAGACCGATACCCTTGGGCGCGCGCAGCTTGTGGGCAGAGAGGGAGAGGAAATCGACACCGATTTTTTGCACGTCGATCGGCAGTTTACCGGCGACCTGAATGGCGTCGGTGTGAAACAATACGCCGTGGCTGCGGCAGATCGCCGCGAGTTCCTCCACCGGGAACAGCACGCCAGTTTCGTTGTTTGCCCACATGAGCGAGACGATGGCGGTGTCGGGCCGGATGGCCGCCTGTAAATCGCAGAGGTCGATGCCGCCGTCGAGATCGACCGGCAGGAACGTCGTCTCGTAGCCGCGCTTCTCGAGTTGGTGGCAATGCTTGATGTTAGCCGAGTGCTCCACCGTCGAGGTGATGACGTGCCGCTTGGTCGGATTGCAGTGAAGCGCGCTTTGGATGGCGGCGTTGTTGCTCTCGGTGCCGCAACTGGTGAAGACAATGTTGCGCGCGTCGGCACCGATGAGTTTGGCCACTTGTTCACGGGCTTCGGCGATCATGCGGGCCGGCGCGTTGGCCATGTCGTACGCGCTCGACGGGTTGCCCCAATGCTCGGTGAGGCACGGCAACATCGCCTCGACAACCTCGGGCGCAACCCGCGTCGTGGCATTGTTGTCGAGATAAACCAGTCGTTCGTTGCTCATCGGCTTGGCCAAGCGCTTGGCCGGTCAAACGTTGAATTTGAACAGCATTACATCGCCTTCCTGAACGACGTATTCCTTGCCCTCCATTCGGTACACGCCCTTGTCGCGGGCAGCAGCAATTGAGCCACACGCGGTCAAGTCGGCGTACGATACGGTCTCCGCCTTGATGAAGCCACGCTCAAAATCACCGTGAATCACGCCGGCCGCCTTGGGCGCGGTGTCGCCGATGTGAATAGTCCAGGCGCGCGTCTCTTTTTCGCCGGTGGTGAAGTAGGTTTGCAGGCCAAGCAGCGAGTACGACTTGTGGATCAACTGCCCGGCGCCGCTCTCGCTCACACCCATTTCAGCGAGAAATTCTGTCGCCTCTTCCGCTGGTAAATCGGCCAGTTCGCTCTCGATCTGTGCGCTGATCGCCACCGTTTCGCAGCCATGATGCTCGCTGGCGTAGTCACGGATTTTGGCTATGTACGGGTTGTTTTCGGCGTCTGCCAACTCTGAGTCTTTAAGGTTCGCGGCGAACAATGTCGGCTTGGCCGAGAGCAGGAATAATCGCTTGGCCAAGGCGGTATCGTCGTCGCTCAACTCGCAGGTGATCGCCGGTTTGCCCTCGCCCAAGTGCGGCTCGATTTTATCGATGATCTCCACCAGTGCTGCCGCCTCCTTGTCACCGCGCTTGGCTTCCTTGTTCAGCTTGTCGCGCCGCCGCTGGACGGCGTCCAGATCGGTGAGGATCAACTCTGTTGAAATCGTCTCGATGTCGCGAACGGGGTCGATGTTGCCCTCGACGTGATGAATGTCATCGTCCTCGAAGCAGCGTACCACGTGCACGATGGCGTCCACCTCGCGGATGTGACTTAGGAATTTATTGCCCAGCCCCTCGCCGGTGGAGGCGCCCTTTACCAGTCCGGCAATGTCGACGAACTCGACCGAGGCCGAGATCAACTCCGCCGAACCGGAGATTTTCGAGAGCACCTCGAGCCGCGCGTCTGGCACGTTCACGACGCCGACATTGGGGTCGATGGTGCAGAACGGATAATTGGCCGCCTCCGCCTTGCGGGTGCGGGTGACGGCGTTGAACAAGGTGGACTTGCCGACATTGGGCAGCCCGACAATTCCGGCTTTCAGCATAAATTAATCTTCACTTGTTGCGGCAACGATCTGTTGCATTTTGTTTTTCAATTCCTCGAGGCCAAGGTCGAACGCGGCGGAGATTTCCACGATGTCCACTTGGCCAAGTTTGGCCCGGAACTCTTTCAGTTTTTCCGGCGCGGGTGCTTCGTCCATCTTGTTCGCGGCGACGAGGCGCGGACGCTTGAGCAGCGCCGGATCGTACAACTCCAGTTCGGTGAGCAGTTGGTTGTAGTCGTCCCACGGCTCGCGCTCGTCGGTGCCGGCCATGTCGATCAACAGCACCAGCACGCGGCAGCGCAGGATGTGCCTCAGGAACGCGTGGCCAAGGCCGACATTGTCGTGCGCCCCCTCGATGATTCCCGGTATGTCGCACACGGTCAGCCGGCTGTAATCGGCAAACTCCACGATGCCGATGTTCGGGTGCAGCGTGGTGAACGGGTAGGCGGCAATCTTCGGCTGCGCGGAGGAGATGGCGCTGAGCAAGGTGGACTTGCCAGCGTTCGGGTAGCCGACTAGGCCGATCTCGGCAAGCAGCCGCAACTCGAACCGATACGGGCCTTCCTCGCCGATTTCGCCGTCCTGCGCGAACTGCGGCGCCTGACGGGTCGAGGTGGTGAAGTGCATGTTGCCCTTGCCGCCGCGCCCCCCCGCGCACAGCACGAACTGTTGCCCGTGCTCCGTCAAATCGGCGATGACTTCCATCTCCAGTGGCTCGTTCTCGAGTGCCTCCTGCGGCTCGGCTTCTAGATGGATCTCGAGTGCCTCCGCTTGGCCAACCGAGCGGCGCATGGGCACATCCCGCTCCTCGGCGGTCGGCTCGGGCGGGGGGAGTTTCCAGACCATCGTGCCGCACGGCACCTTGACGATGAGTTTCTTGCCGCCGCGCCCGGTCTTGCCCTTGCCCTCGCCGGGGCGGCCGTCCTTGGCGTGGAGGTGCGGTGCGTAAAACTGGGCGATGAGATTGTTGATGTCGTGGTCGGCCTGCAGGATGACATCGCCACCCTTGCCACCGTCGCCGCCGCACGGCCCGCCCTTGGGCTTGAACGGTTCATGCGAAAACGCGAGGCAACCGTTGCCGCCCTTGCCGGCTCTGGCCTGAACCTTGACTGAATCGATGAACATCGTGTGGTGTACTCCCGGCCAGGCGCTGGGGCCGAATCAAAACAAAAATGGCGAGGCCCATTGCCCCGCCATCCGAAATCGTAGGTGCGCCTGCTTAATTCGCGGCGGCTTCTGCAGTCACCACGTTTACGCGGCGTCCGCCTTTGTCAAACTGCACATGGCCATCGGTTAGCGCGAACAGCGTCCAGTCGCGCCCCATGCCGACATTGCGGCCGGGATTAAACTTGGTGCCGCGCTGGCGGATCAGAATGTTGCCCGCGATCACTGCCTGTCCGCCAAATTTCTTCACACCCAGTCGCTGGCTTGCGCTGTCGCGACCGTTGCGGGAACTGCCTTGTCCTTTCTTATGTGCCATGTCTTATGCGCTGATTTTGTTAATCTTGAGAAGGGAAAGATCCTGACGGTGACCGTTCTTGTTGCGATACCCTTTGCGCCGTTTCATCTTCCAGATAACGAGCTTTTTGCCTCGGGTGTGCTTGACCACTTCGGCCTCGACCTTGGCCCCCTCGATCGTCGGCGTGCCGATCTTCACTGAGCCGTCCTGATTCACGAGCAACACGTTATCAAGGGTCAAAGCGCTTCCAGCCTCGTCACCGACACGGTTCACCTCAATGGTGGTGCCCTCGGTCACTTTGTATTGTTTGCCTCCGGTTTGAACTACTGCGTACATCTCAAAAAGGTCGGAAACAAGACCAGACACATAACTCCGTGTCAATCCCTCTTTTCGCTATTTTTCAGGTTATTTCCCCCGGCGTATCTCGCCAACCGACCTTGGCTAAGCGATTGGCCAAGCTTATAGTCCGTCCCACATGAGAACTTATTTTGCCCTGTTGGCGGGGATTTCCGCCGTTTTTCTCGCTTCCCCGGCAGACGCCTTGGGCAAGGCCGCCGATCGGCACAACATCCTATTTTTCCTGTCCGACGACCATCGCTGGGACCGAATGGGCTGCGCCGGACACCCGTTTTTAAAGACGCCGACCATGGATCGCTTGGCCGCCGAGGGAGTGCGGTTCAGCAACATGTTCGTCACTACGTCGATCTACAAAAAGGAGCAAAACCGCAAACGCGCCGAGGCTTAAGCCAGGCGCAAAGCCGCTCAACAAAAAAAGTAGCCGAAGCAAATCCGGTAAGAGGCAAGACGGGTGAAGAATTGATAGCAGAAAGCCAATCAAACAGTGAACCTCTCAAAAAGCATTCCCAGCACATGAATCCCTTTATTATTACTGCGGTTTTTGGTTTTATTATTTTGACCAACCCGGTCTTTGGGCAAAAAGCAAAGGCTGAACCCAATACAGTCGATCATGCCGGGATCCTTAGGCAACTTGGCCCCAAAAATTTTACCAAAGGTCAGGCTATCTACAATAACCTCTGCATCAACTGCCATGGCAGTGATGGCAAGACTCCAACCCTGCCCATAGCGCGTGCCTTTGGCACGGGCGAACTCAAGTTCGGGGTTGATCCGTATTCGATGTTCCAGACACTTACCAAGGGTAATGGGCTCATGGGACCGCAGACGTGGATGACTCCGCAGGAGCGTTACGATGCCATCCATTATATCCGGGAAAAGTTCATGAAGCTGATGCATCCGAAGTATCAGGCCCTGTCGCCGCAGTACCTGGCGGGTTTACCCAAGGTGAATGCGGGTGCCGCTATCTCTGAGCCAGTGGAGCGTGACTTCGGGCCGGCCTTGGCCTCGCAGCTGGGTCGCAAGATTTCCAGTGTGCTTACCGTGAAGCTTGGGGGCAATCACACCATCAGCTACAACCTGCACTCGATGGATCAGGCGGGCCTTTGGCGTGGAGGATTCCTGAATTTGCGCAGCACCCAGCATTACCGCGAGCGTGGTGAGGGCGTGCCTGAAATTCAGGGTGAACGAATTGCCGGCCTGCAGTCCTGGCAGTGGGCGCATGAGGGCACGTTCGATTACACGACTGAAAATTTGCTGCCGCGTGGTCCCGTTCCCGCGAAGTGGATGGAATACCGCGGCCACTATCTTCATGAGGATAACCTGCTGCTATCCTATTCCATCAATGGCCGGGATATTCTGGAGATGCCAGCCAAGGCGCAGGGATTCGGGGCCATCGTCCATACCCTGCGCGTTGCTGCGGGCACACAACCACTGCAGCTCAGCGTGGGGCAATTGGAAACGCCGGTGCTGCGAAATGGCTTTTTGGACCCCAAGGCACCAACGGTAAAACTGAATAACGCCACAACCAGCCCTGCCGACCAAATCGCCGTGAGTGGTTCGCCGGCTAAGCAGGGCCTTGGCCCATTCACCGCTGCAGCCACCTTTGGCCAGACTGATGGACTGCAGTGGAGCTTTGATGGGCACAACCGCATGGTACTTACCATCCCTGCCTCCAAGCAAAGCTGCCTCTTTCAGGTCATCCGCTACAGCGGTCAGAGCGATGCTCAGCTGCTTTCCATGGCCGGTTACCTTGGACTCCTGAAACTAAAGGATGAACTGCCCGACCCAATCCAGCACCTCAAGGGTGGCAAGCAACGTTGGCCAGAGGTCATCACCACCATGGG
>JABGZB010000296.1 GCA_018674955.1 Verrucomicrobiota bacterium
ACTCTATGACATGAGGAAGGACCCCAATGAATGGACCAACCTCGCAAATGACTCAAAATATGCTGAGGTGATTGCCGACCACAAAAAGTTTTTACCGAAATCAAATAGGCAACCCGCTCCGGGCAGTCGCGCCCGTATTCTCACTTACGTGAAGGGCAAGGTTGTGTGGCAGGGGGAAGAGATTAAGCCTAATGCACCGATTCCGGGTTTGGATTAGGAGGCGGGAATAAGGGCTTTAAACATATATCGATTGCGTTGTGCCCGACAAGAAGCTCATAGAAGTAGTAGCTGCAGTCATAGAGTTTGATGGGTTGATACTTTGTGTAAAGAGAGGCCCCGCTAAATACACGTACATATCTGAAAAACGGGAATTCCCAGGTGGAAAGATTGAGACACGCGAGTCACATTCCGACGCCCTTTCAAGAGAAATTGCAAGCCGTTGAATAGGTATAACGCTATCCAACAATAAACTTCCCCCGAATTGTTGATTTGGTACCCTGACCTGAACCGTGCGGATTACCTTATCAATCGTCGTGGCGCTGATCCTGTTGCACCCAATTCCAGGCCTCAGTGCTGCGAACCTGGCTCCACCCAACATCGTGGTGATCCTCACCGATGATCAGGGCTACGCTGATATTAGTTTTAACCCGAATCATCCGAGGGAAGTTGCGACGCCGCACATGGATGCGTTGGCTCGTGAAGGGGTGTTCTTTTCACAGGCTTACACCAGTGGCCACGTTTGTTCGCCGACTCGCGCCGGGTTGATGTTGGGCCAATATCAGCAGCGGGTAGGCATTTACACCGCTGGCGATGGTGGCCGTGGTTTTAATCCAAAAACAAAAATCTTCCCTTCGTTTTTGCCGAACGACTACACCAGCATAGTGGTGGGCAAATGGCACATGGGGCTGGATACGGATTATCCGAAACTTAAGATGCATGCGCTGAATCGCGGTTTCGACGAGTGCTATAAGTTCATGGGCCGTGGAGGTCACGACTACTTCAATTTACGCGGAGTGAATGGCCCCGAGTATGCACCGATCTATCGCAACAAAGAGCGAATCAAAGAGGGAGATTACGAAGGCTATCTCACCACTCGATTGACGGAGGAAGCCGTGGCATTCATCGACCGGAAAAAGCAGGAGCCTTTCTTTCTGTACGTCGCCTACAATGCTGTGCATGCGCCGGCTCAGGCGCCCAAGGAGGACATTGCACGGATGCAAAAGATGTTTCCGCAACTCGACAAAAAACGTGCGATCCTCATGGCGATGCTTCATCACTTGGATCTCGGCGTTGGTGCGGTGGTCAAGAAACTGAAGGACGAGGGGCTTTGGGAAAATACGTTGTTATTTTTCCTGACTGACAATGGTGGTGCGAAGGCAATGAACGCGAACAACGGAATTCTGCGCGGCTTCAAGGGCAGTTTGTACGAGGGAGGCATTCGCACGCCTTGGGTAGTCAGTTGGCCGGCCAAATTTGCTGGCGGGCGCACCATCGATGCCCCGGTAATCTCGCTGGATATTCTCCCGACGGCGATCGATGCGATGGGCACGAAGGGTGCGGCCAAGCGGGTGTTCGACGGCAAAAGTTTGTTGCCGTTGCTCATGGGGAAATCGGCGGCCCATCACCCGGTGCTTTATTGGAACAGCGGCGAGCCCAAGGGCGAATGGGCTGTGAGGGAAGGCAACTGGAAGGCGCACGGTTTCAAACAAAAAAATGAACTTTACGACTTGGCCAGCGATCCATCGGAGAAAACGGACCTCGCGGCCAAGCGGCCGGAGTTGGCCAAGCGCCTGGCCAAGCGGCACGAAACCTGGCTGGCCGAGATGGTGCAGTCGGCGGGCAAAAGCAACGTCACTTGGCCAAGGGATCGGGCTACGGCTGAGGAGCCCAAACCAAAAGATGCCGCACGGGAAAAAAAGCGTGCCGCGCGCAGGAAAGCCCGTCAGAGACAGAACAAGACCAAGTGAATTCCATCCACAAAGCCGCTGCGTTTCTCTGCTTTTTGTTCGCCGCCAACTTGGCCAATGCAAAGCTGAATGTGTTGCTCATTGTCTGTGATGACCTGAACACCCATGTCAGCACTTCAGGGTATCCGCACATTAACACCCCCCACCTCGATCGCTTGTCAAAGGAGAGCCTGATCTTCAACCGGGCCTACTGCCAGTACCCCGTCTGTGGGCCGTCTCGGGCGTCGTTTCTCAGCGGGTTGTATCCCGAGTCGACCGGTGTGTTGAATAACAAGATCGACATTCGCGAGACCCGCCCCGGCACGCCGTCGTTGCCGCAGTTCATGAAAGAGAACGGATACTGGACCGGTGGTGTGGGAAAGGTCTTTCACACGGTGCGGCATGAACCGGGGGAGCTTGGCTGGAATGAGTATCATCGATTCGAGAACGACGAGTTTCCGTTTGTGACTGAGGCACGGAAGAAGTTTGAAGCCGAAAACGGGTCAGTTGAACGTGGGAAAACTCGGCGTCAATGGAAGGAGAAGCTTTCGGGTCTGTTTACACAGACACGCGGCCAGCAGAGTCCCGGTTACGGGCCAAGCGGTTTGAACGACTCGCAGCATCGCGATGGCCGAAACGCCCGAAAAGTAGTCGAGTGGCTCGGTGAAAAAAGCTACGGCGACAAGCCGTTCTTCATCACGGTCGGCATTCATAAACCGCATGTTCCGTTTATTGCGCCACAGAAATATTTCAACCTCTATCAGAAGAACCGGCTTCAGTTCGAGTTGAACCCGGTCAACGATTGGAATGACATCCCGAAGATGGCGATGGTCAAGCGATTCAGTGGCTTCGGGTTTGAGTTGGGTAAGGAGAACGATCCGCTCCGGCGCGAGTACACGCAGGCCTACCACGCCTGCGTCTCGTTTGTGGATGCGCAGATCGGGTTGATCCTTGATAAGTTGAAAGAGCAAAAACTTTGGGATGATACGATTGTCATTTTCACCTCCGACCATGGCTATCACTTGGGTGAACATTTCATGTGGGGCAAGGTCACGCTTTTTGAGGAGTGCGTCCGCGTGCCGTTGGTGGTGCGAGTTCCCGGTGTGTCCAAGGCCGGCACTAGCAGTGAAGGCTTGGTTGAAACGATCGATCTGTTCCCGACTCTGGCCGAGCTTTGCAAGCTGGCCGCCCCGGAGCATCTGCAGGGCGGGAGTTACGCTGGCCTGATTCGCGAACCTAGCGGCGAGGGTAAGCCAAGCGCTTACACTGTCGTGTCGCGTGGCAATCAGTTGGGGCGTTCCATTAGGACCAGACGCTGGCGTTACGCTGAGTGGGGCGCAACTGAGGCGGCCGAGTTGTACGATCTGGAGAGGGATCCGAGGGAATACACCAATTTGGCCAAATCTTCCAAACACAGGGCCGTCTTGAATCGGATGAAGGACACACTGACCAAGCGCCGCAAGCAGGCCGGGTCGGCAGGGAACCCACCCAGAAAGTAATCTGCGACTGCCGTATAGGCATCGTTTTTTCTGGTACAATCTGGCCGGGGGCATAGCCTCCCAGTCCCAACAGGATAAGTATGCTGACTTTGTTTGATGGCCAAGAGCCAATGAGCCGACGGGAACTGCTCCGGGTGGGCACGCTCGGCCTTGGGGGGCTATCGTTGTCGTCTTTGCTCGGCGTGAAGGCATTGGCCAATGGCCAGCCGAACCCGCTCACCGGCAAGTCGGTCATTTTTCTGTTTCAGCAGGGCGGACCAAGCCAGCTCGAGACGTTTGATCCGAAGCCAGACGCTCCTCTGGGCGTGCGCTCGGTGGGTGATGTGATCCCAACCTCCCTGCCTGGAGTGCGATTTAGCGGATGGATACCACGCCTGGCCAAGCTGGCACACAAGATTTCGGTGGTGCGCTCGTTTCATACCGGCAATTCCGGGCACAACATCCAGCCGATTGTCAGTGACTCATCCAAACAGGCGAACATCGGTGTACACTATGCGCGTGTGGCCGGTGTTACCCGGGCAAATTCAGGTATTCCAACCAACGTGGTCCTATTTCCGCGCTCGGTGGACCCCGATGTGCCCGGGCCGGAAGCACGCGGCAACATTTCGGCGACCGGCCCGTACAGCAAAAGTTACGCCCCGTTCATCCCGGGGAAGGGGGGGCAACTGCAGGACGATATGAACTTGGCCATGCCGCGGGAGCGTTTTTTTGAGCGGCGAAAACTGCTCGCTGGCTTGGACAGCCTGAATCGTGCGATCGATGCCAACGGTGAGGTCGGTGCGTTGGATGATATTCAGCAGCAAGCCGCGGAGGTGTTACTCGGTGGCGGTGTGTCGAGGGCATTGGACCTGTCGCAGGAGGACGCCAGGACCCTAGCACTCTATGACACGAGCCGTTACGTCCGTGGCAAAAAATGGAACTCGGTGACTCGCGGCACTAAAGGCTACTACAACGCCCAGGCCGGCACGCTTGGTAAGCTACTCCTGCAGGCACGACGGTTGTGCGAGGCCGGTAGCGGCTACGTGACAATCCACGCGAGCTATGCCGGGGTTTGGGACATGCATGCTGACCAGAACAACCTGAATATGCGGGATGGCATGGAGGCTGTCGGTTACAGCTTTGACCATGCTGTGGCCGCATTTATCGAGGACTGCGAGGCGCGAGGTTTATCTGACAAGATCATGCTTGTCTGCTGCGGTGAGATGGGCCGTACCCCCAAGCTTAACGAACGCGGTGGTCGTGATCACTGGGCGCGTCTTGCGCCGCTCATGATTTACGGTGGCGGCATCGAACGCGGCCGGGTGATTGGCAAATCTGATCGTCTTGGGGGTGAACCGATAACGGATGCCTACAATCCCAGACATCTTATTTCGTCCATCCTCCGAACGGTCATTGACCCTGGGCAATTGCGTCTGATCCCAAACGCTCCACAAGAGATTTTAGAACTTCTCGACCACCCACCGATTGCCGGTATTGGGCTTAGTTAAAATTTTCTCCAATCAACTATTGCCGCATCATGGTTTGTAACAATAAAAACATCATTAGCCGTTCAGTCGTTGCTATCTCGGCTATGGCCTTGGCTTGCAGCTTGGCCAAGGCGCAGGATGCCAACTCACCTGCACAATATAAAACGGCCGATAACATTCTCTATCGCGAAGGCAAACTCACCGAGTATATGCAGGAGCGGTGTCGACTGGATGTTTATCATCCGGTCGGCAAGGAAGGGTATCCGACGATTGTCTGGTTTCACGGCGGTGGTCTGAAGGCCGGCAATCGTTCTGTGCCTGAGGCGCTCAAGAACAAGG
>JABGZB010000297.1 GCA_018674955.1 Verrucomicrobiota bacterium
AAAAACGACCCCACCCCCCCCATCGCTTGGAAACATTTTGCAGCCCTCACAGGGTCGGATGGGATTGATTTCTTCAGCCTGCAAGTGGGGCCTCGCGCCGCCGACTGCGAGGGCTCCGAAGTCGTTTCACTCAAGGGCCAGGTCAACGACGTCGCCGCAACGGCAGCTGTCATCGGGCAACTCGACCTCGTCATCACGGTGGACACAGCAGTGGCACACTTGGCCGGTGCGCTTGGCAAGTCGACGTGGGTGCTGCTCCCGTCCGTGCCCGATTGGCGCTGGCAACTTCACCGAACCGACACCCCGTGGTATTCGCAAGTGAAACTTTATCGGCGGGACGCCGGGGATGTGGAGTGGGCGAAGACGCTTGATCGCATAAGGCAAGACTTGGCCAAGCGCTTGGCTTAAACTTTTTTTCAGTCCAACGGCTGCGGCACATCCATCCGGAACTCCGGAATGCGGGTGATCACGGTGCGACCTTTCCCGTCCACTCCAATATAGCTGCCGGTTGCCACCGCCCAGTCGCCGCTGAACAGGTGAAAACTATGATAGTCGAACGACTCGCCCGGCTCCAACTCGGGGAACATTCCAACGACGCCGTCGCCCTCGACCACCGTCTTGTTGCCGTCCGCCTCGTTAACCACCCACTTGCGCCCCTTGATGGTAAAGATGATGTTGGAATTGTTGCTGATGGTAATGAAGTAGGCAAAGCAGTGGGGACGATCCTCCGGTGTGTCCATGTCCGACTGGTAAACCACCCGATCCACGACAACGCTCAGCCCTTCAAGTTCGACCATCTCCACCGTATTGAATTCCAAAAGTTTAATACGGTGCAGCACCAGCCACCCTAAGTTTAAGCTCAATCTCGTCGGATACCTTTTCCTCGTTGTTGCCAGCGTTAATGCCATAGTCCGACCTCTTGATCTTAAAGTCAGAGCGTAACACAAGTAAATCCCCCGGCACGCGGTTACGTTTGATCAACATCCCCTTGAGGTAAGTCAACCGGACCGGCACACTCACTTTTTTGGTTACGCCTTTGACGGTCAGCTTGCCAGCGATTGTCCCGGTTATGTTGGTCCCACTGGTTTTGACGTTGGTCATTTTCCCAGCAACAAACTCGATTGTCGGGAACTTGGATACGTGCATCCAGCCTTCATCCAGCATGTGTTTTTTCATCACCGGATTATCCACGTGCATCGATGAAGTCGCTAGGACAATTTTGCCGGTGGTTGATGCAGGCTTGGCTGGGTCGAATGAAACGGAACCACTGATTCCTACGGCGGTACCGCTTATAGATTCCAGCGGAGCATCCATCAAGAACACTACATTGTTCACCTTCTTTGGATCTTTGAAATCGAACTTCATCGAATCCGCGCTTAACACTCCTGGGGCAACTGACAAGATCAGTAACCACACCAAATTTCCATTGTTATACTTTTTCATAATTAGATCATTTATACCTCGGCTCCAGATAGATTACCCGGTCGGGCCGACTTGGAGAAGGCAAAGGACAATCCCAAAAATCCACCGCTCACTGCCAAAGCCGCACCTAGAAATTCCACCCCAAAGACATATTTATCCACTGTCACGGGATACTCCAAACCCGTGAACTCATCAGTCTCAGTTCGGGTTTCGGTGGACTTAGACCAACCCATATGCAAACCGCCCCCAATCCAAAAACTCAATCCGGAACAGCAGACTACTAATGCAGCCAATCTCAAAGCCAAGCGCACGACCGGCAGAATACGGAAATCCCCTTGACTGGCAAACTAACATCTCACTCGTTTAGGGTTTTCCCTATGCCTCCGGTCCGGAAGGCATCTCCTGTTACGGCTCGCTGCAACTCTATTTCCAATACCCCCCGCCCCGAGGCCTGAGCAAGATGTGAGCTAGAGTGAGCGTTTTATCTACCAATTTTATTGGGAATAAATATTTCCCGCTACGTCAAGTACGCCGGTGATCCTCGCAGACCTCAATATATAACCCCCTTATCATGTTCTTAGCTCCAAAACAGCCTTTACAACCTCAAGTCTCATCTCCATGAACGCAAAACCTTAACCAACTTCCCTTATATATGCTGGCATACCGTAAAAATGAAAAAATCGGTGCTTCCCCGAATTACTGTAGACCGTCAGCTTCACTATGCCGATCCGCACACCCAATGGCATCCTGTTCTCAAATCGCAAGTTCTGACGTTGACCCACCGCTCGGCTGGCATAAACTGCCCGACCTGATTTAAGCCATGAGCAACGATTCCAAATTCAAGGTTCACCCACCAACCGCCAAAGCAAGGGCGAACGCCCATATCTCCTCTCTAGAGCAGTACCATGAGTTGTACAACCGCTCAATCAGCGACCCCGATGAATTCTGGACGGGACAGGCCGAGCGGCTTGATTGGATCAAGAAATGGCACACGCTGACCGAGTCGGATTTTGACAAAGCGCAAATCCGCTGGTTCATCGGCGGCAAACTCAATGCCTGTTACAACTGCGTCGATCGTCATGTGGACGACGGGCACGGCGACGACACCGCGCTGATTTGGGAGGGCAACGACCCGAACGAAAGCCGCACGTTCACCTACGCCGAGTTGCAGTCTGAAGTGCAAAAAGCCGCCAACGCGCTGAAAGACCTCGGCTTGGCCAAGGGCGATCGCGTTTGCATTTACATGCAGATGATTCCCGAGTTGACCATCGCCATGCTCGCGTGCGCGCGCATCGGCGTGGTGCACTCGATTGTATTTGGCGCGTTCAGCGCCGACAGCCTTGTCACCCGCATCAACGACTCCGAGTGCAAGGCAATTATCACGCAGGATACTGGTGTGCGTGGCACGAAGCTCGACATCCCAATGAAGGCCAACGCCGACAAGGCCGTCGCCAGTACGCCGTCGATCGAGAAAATTCTCGTCGTCAAACGCACCGGCTCCGACGTCGCCATGGCAGACGGCCGCGATGTTTGGTGGCACGACGCCCTCAACGCAGCCGACCCCGTTTGCGCCCCCGAACCGATGGACGCCGAGGACCCGCTATTCATCCTTTACACCTCCGGCAGCACCGGCAAACCGAAGGGCGTGCTGCATTCCACCGGCGGCTATCTCACTTACGCGGCGACGACGCATCACTACGTTTTCGACTACCACCCCGGCGAC
>JABGZB010000298.1 GCA_018674955.1 Verrucomicrobiota bacterium
CGGCGCGAGAAATCGGATCGCTCGGATGTCGATGTTCAAGTGAGTCGCTGCGAACAAAGCAGAGAGTAAAAGTATCACTGCAACGACGAGCGTTTGCCAACGTCGCATAAAATACGTCTGGACAGACCAACTGAAAAAAGTTGATGTATTTCCAACAGTCATGTTATTGGTTTCCAATAGGATAGCGCTTGGCCAAGCGCGACAGCCCAGCCGCAAAAACGACAACCCCGGCCCGAAGTTCCATGTGAAAATAACTGCGACACCGATCGCTCCCGCAATACCGAAATCCCTCACGTGCGATACTTCGCTTACAGCCAGCGACAAGAGGCCAACGGCAGTCGTGATGGTGGCGAACAGGCTTGGCAGAAATACTTCGCGCAACATGGCGGCGAAGCGATTGTCCAGCGAGACGGTCGCATTCGTCTTGCGAAGAGCGGTCAACTGGTGGGTCAGAATGGTCAGGTTGACCGCACCAAGCAGCGGCAGTAGCAGCAGATTGTAAGGCGTCAAGGTAAAGCCCGCCAAGCCAAGGACACCGGGCAGCATGGCCATCAGCGCCACTTCGCTGAGCAACAGCAACACGAGGCAGGAGAAGGAGCGCAGTGTCATGCCAATGATGAACAGGATGACCAGCGCCGTGCCGGGCAAAACCAGCCACAAGTCACGCAGAAACGATTCGCTGATTTCCTCCGCGATGAACGGCAGCGAAATCATTCTGATTTTGTATTCCGACGAGTCGAACGGCTGAAGGATTTTTCCGGTTTCGGCGCGGAACGCTTTCCGAAGTTTCGGCGTGGAGAAGTCACGTTTATACGTGGCAGTGATGAGGGTGATCTTGCCGTCGGGCGACACCATGATGTTACGCACCAACGGATGCGTGACGGAAAACTGCCGAATCACTTCGATGCGCTCATCGTTCAGCGTCCCAGCCGGGACGAACGGCTCCATAGCGAAGGTCAGCCCCTTGCGAACCGGCTTGCTCGAGTGAGTTAGGCTCTTGACATCGACCAAGCCCGGTTGTTGGCCAAGCGCGTTGCTGATGGCGCGGATGTGATCGAAGCCGGCTTGGCTGAATATCCGATCGCTCTCGACGCTGATGACGACAACCGTATTGTCGCTGAGAAACGACTGGATCCGGTCGTAGGTTTCCTGATGCCGCTTGTCGGATTCGAGCAGCGTCAGCGGGTCGGTGTCGATGGTGACCTTGGTTGATTCCCAAATGAGCGTACCGACCACGCCGACAAATAGCGCAAATAAAATCCCCGGGAAACGCACGAAAGGATTCCGGGAGGCATTCATGCCGGGGGTGTTGCTCAGGTCACTTGAGCCACTTCGGGACGCTTTCGCCGGCCCAAAGTTGCTTGAGGGGTTGGCGTTTGCGTACGACTTCCGCTTGGCTGCCTTTCACCAGCACTTCGGCGGGGAAGGGACGGACGTTGTAGTTTGACGCCATCACAAACCCATAGGCGCCGGCGCTGAGCAGCGCGAGGTGATCGCCTTCGCCGACCTTCGGCAGCATACGATTTTTGCAAAAGTAATCGCTCGACTCGCAGATCGGCCCGACAACGTCGGAGCTAACTTGGTTCTTTTTCAGATGATCACTGGCCTTCCGAGTTAGCGGCACGATCTCGTGATAGCTGTCGTATAGGGCAGGGCGGGCGAGATCGTTCATCGCCGCGTCCACGATCACAAAATTCTTCACGCCGGTCTGCTTCACATACTCGACGCGCGTGATCAGGATGCCCGCGTTCCCGGCGATGAACCGGCCGGGTTCGATCAAGATACGCAGGTCAAGTGGCTCGAGCAGTGGCATTAGCTTGGCCGCGTACTTGGCCGGGGTGAGTAGGTTTTTGCGCTTGGGCGCACGCCACCACTTGGCGTCGCCACTCTCGAGCGCCGACTCGTAAACGATGCCCACGCCGCCGCCGATACTGAAGAACTCGATGCCATGTTTTTCAGCTAGGCGCTTGGCCAGCGGCACGACTTTTCGCACGGCTTTTTCAAACGGCCCGACCTCCGTGAGCTGCGAGCCGATGTGCATCTGCACGCCGCGAATGTGCAGGTGCTTCAGCTTGGCCGCCCGTTCGTACACGGCCTCGACTTCCTCGAAGGCGATGCCGAACTTGTTCTCGTAGGTGCCGGTGGTGATCTTCGCGTGCGTTTTGGCATCGATGTTCGGGTTCACCCGAATGGCGATGGGCGCTTTCTTTTTTAACCGGCGGGCAACTTTGTTGATGCGAATCAACTCCGGCTCGCTCTCGACGCTGAATGCGTAAATCCTCTTTTTCAGTGCGAGTTCGATGTCCTCCTCCGTTTTACCGACACCGGCGAATACGCATTTTGACGGATCCCCGCCTGCAGCGATGACACGCTGGAGTTCGCCGCCGCTGACGATGTCGAACCCGCTCCCGGCGTTCGCCAAAGTTCGTAACACGCCAAGGTTGGAGTTGGCCTTGACTGCAAAATGAATTGTGTGATCCACCGGTGAAAGGGCGATGTCGAGTAGTCGGAAATTTCTCGTCAGTGTAGCGTGGGAGTAAACGTAAAGCGGAGTATTATGTTTTTTGGCGAGTGACGCCACCGAGACATTCTCACAGTACAATTTCCCGCGCTTGAAGCTAAAATCATGCATCGCGGAGGAGTATGCCAAAGTCTCCCAGTCGTTTGAAGGAAATCCTTTTCGAGTCACCCCGCTTGGCCAATTGCGAGGTTGGTGAGGTCGGCGATTGAATCGATGACGGCCAGCGGGTCGGTCGCCGGCCCAAGTTGCGATTCGTGTTCGCTGCCGTAGCCTGTTCGGACGAGGACGCAGCACTTTACGCCGGCGTTCCAGCCGCATTCGATATCCGAAACCTTGTCGCCGACCATGTAGCTGGCTTCGAGGTCGATGCCGAACTCGTCGCGGGCGTCGAGCAGCATTTGCGGTGAGGGCTTCCGATTGGGGCTGGGTTGATCGGGGGCCTCGGGGGCGAAGTAGATTTTGCGGAAAGCCACGCCGAACTTAGCAAACTCCACGGCGACGCGCTCGTTGACCGCGTGCATTTGCTCCTCGGCGTAGTAGCCGCGGCCAATGCCTGCCTGGTTGGTGACGATGAACAACTCAAAGCCCCCCTCAGCGAGTTGTTGGACGGCCTCGCCGGCACCTGGGATGAGTTCGACCTTGTCAGGCTCGTGGAGGTAGCGGGTCTCGACGATGAGCGTTCCGTCGCGGTCGAGGAAAATGGCGGGTTTGCCGTCGGACATGAAGTTCAAAAACTAGCGAGAAGTTCCCTTGGTGTCACGGTGGCCGTGCCGAGTTTTCGGACAACCACTCCGGCGGCATGGTTTGAAAAGATCGCTGCCTCGATCGGACTCGCACCTGCGGCGATGGCCAACGTGAATGAGCCAATCACAGTGTCGCCCGCACCGGACACGTCAAAAACTTCCCGGGCGATAGTGGGGATGTGAAATGGCTTATGACCCGGTTGACAGACAAGCATGCCGAGTTCGCCCAAAGTGATCAGCAACACTTTCAACTCCAATCCGCCAATGAGTTGCCTGGCCGCGCACATTAGGTTGCGGTCCTTGACTGGGTTGGCATTGTACGTGGAGTCGCCAATGCCGGCCAATTCGAACGCCTCTTTTCGGTTGGGTGTAATGAGAGACAGACCGCGTAAGTCGAGCGAATGCACTGGCTTGGGATCGAGGCTCAGCCAGACGCCATGCCGTTTGCCAAGCACTTTCAACTCGTCGAGATAGTCCTGCGTGACGACGCCCTTGCCGTAATCGCCGATGACAATCGCTTTCGCTTTGGCCAAGCTGTTGTCGATGGACTTGAGCAGTCGCTTGGCCAAGCGCGGCTCGAGGTTGGTTTTGGATTCGCGATCGACGCGAACGACTTGTTGCCGTTGGGCGATGATGCGCGTTTTGCAGCTCGTTTGCCGCGAGGCATCGGAGATCAGCGGCTTGCAATCGACGTTGTCGGCTTTGAGCAAAGCGCGGAGTTTTTTCGCGGCATCGTCTTTGCCGACGACGCTGTGCATTTGCGCCGGGCAGTTGAGAGCGGTGAGGTTGCGGGCGACGTTGGCCGCGCCGCCGGGCATGAAGCTCTCGCGCTGAAACTCAACGACTGGCACCGGTGCCTCGGGCGATATGCGCAAGACGTTGCCCCACAAAAACTGATCCAGCATCGCGTCGCCGGTGACGAGCACCGTGCGCTTGGCGGCGGTGTTCAAGATGTTCCGTGCGCGTTGCCGCGTGAGTTTTTTTCGTTCAGCCATCAGCCTGTTTCAGCGGCACTTCGTCGAGAAAACCGGTGAGTGGGCTGGTCGCGCTGGCCGTGCTAAGTTCTTGGCCAAGGCCGATTTCGTAGGCCGCACGGCCTGCCTCAACGGCGGCTTTGAAAGCAAGTCCCATGCGAGATGGGTCGTTTGCGATGGCGATGGCGGTATTCACCAGTACGGCGTCAGCACCCATTTCCATTGCCTCGGCGGCGTGGCTC
>JABGZB010000299.1 GCA_018674955.1 Verrucomicrobiota bacterium
ACCCGGCCAAAGTGCAGTTGCTGTTCGATCCCACCACGCCGCCGGAGGTCAAGGGCGGGCTGCGCCACATCGCGCACGAGGCGTCCGGCCAGATTTGGTTTCACGGCGAGTCGCGCTCGGTGCATGTGCCGTACCACATGCTGCTGCGTCCGGTGGGTGATCATCGTGTGGAGGCGAAGAGCGTTGAATTGCCACAAAGCGAGGGCTTGGCAACGGTTGCGTTGCCGATTGTCGGGGGCAACCCGCACAACGCGCCGCTGGTGTCGGTGTTTCAGTTTGGTTATCTTAGTCCTTCGAGGGGTTACGCCAATCGCGAACAGGCGGCACGCGATTTGCGCGTGGTGGGGGCGGCGTCCAACGCGCCGGAACTGGGCGGCATCGACGGGGCCACTGTCTTCTTTGGCATCGCCATGGACGGGCCGTGGATCGTGCCGCAATCTTTCCTCACCAACATCGGCATCGACGTGGACAGCAACCTTGACGGCGACACCGACTACGAGTTGACGCACGGCTCCTCCGGCGACGTGCTGGTGACCGGCGGCATCACCGAGCGCGAACTGGCCGACGACGCCTACTACACGATCATCGATTCTTCCGAGTTCGATAAACCGATGCTGGGCGGCATCCTAAATGTTTTCCCGTCGGCGGAACGGGAGACCTCGCTGCTCAACAACAGCGTGATGATCTACTCGGCCAAGGCCGCCGACCTCGGTCTGGCCAAGGGCACCACGCAGATTCAATATCGGTTTCACAACGTTCTTGAGACTACGCGCTGGATCCGGTTCGACGCCGCCCGACCGGCGCTGCGCACCGCCAACCCGTCACTCGGGCACTCGCCGTATCACGCTGCAGATTCGCCCCCGGTGGTGACGGTCGATCACGACGCTCTCGCCGATAACGGGTACAAAAACAACAAATTACCTCGGCCTCTTCTGTTGTTTCATCACAACACGGCAGGGTCTCGATACGATGTGGTAAACTTAGTTCGAGTCGGGCCGGACACGGACAACGACGGCATATCGGACAGTTGGGAGAAACTTCATTTTTCCGGGCTCGGCGTCGCGGGTGCGAGCAGCGATTTTGATGTCGATGGGTTTGCGGATGTCGCGGAATACGCCGCCGGCACCGATCCGAAGGACGGTAATTCGTTCCTCCATTTTTCGACACCGATCGAGGTGAAAAACGAGACCGTCGTGATGCGGTGGCAGAGCGTGCCCGGCCGACGTTATCGCGTTGAAAAAAGTAACGGCGACCCCACCGAGTGGCAGCCGATCGCCAAGGGCTTGACGGCGCGGTTCGACTCACTCGAGCACACCGACCTGCGGATCGACAACGGCAAGCCGGTGTTTTATCGGTTGGTCGTTGAGACAGATTGATGGGCAAATTCGAGGAGCAAATTTGCGACGATCTCGAAGCGATCCGCGAAGCCGGCTTGTGGCGTGAGCTTCGACAGATCGAGTCGACGCAATCGACCCGCATCAAGCTCGGCGGTCGGAAGGTCATCAACTTTTCCTCGAACGACTACCTTGGATTGGCTGGGCATCCGGTGCTTGGCCAGGCGGCGCGGGAGGCGGTCGAGCAGTTCGGCGTCGGCTCTGGCGCGTCGCGGCTGATCTGCGGTTCGCTGCAACCGCATCACGAACTAGAGTCGTCCTTAGCCAAGTGGCAGGGCAGCAAGGCTTCGCTGGTTTTCTCAACCGGCTTTGCAGCGGCCCAAGGGGTTTTGACATCGCTGCTTGGCCGGGGTGACGTGGTGATTCTCGACAAAAAATCCCACGCCTCAACGATCGACGCCGCAAAGCTGAGCGGAGCGACAATGCGCGTATTTCGGCACAACGACCTCGAGAATCTCGAGAAACATTTGCAGTGGGCTGCCGACCGGGGAGGGCGTGTGCTGGTGTCGACCGAGAGCGTTTTCTCGATGGACGGCGATCACGCGCCGCTGACAGGGATCGTCGAGTTGAAGGAACGCTACGGCGCGTGGCTGATGCTCGACGAGGCGCATGCCGTCGGGCTGTACGGGCCGCTTGGCCAAGGGCTTGCGGCGGCCGGCGGCTTGAGCGAGCGTATCGAGATCCGGATGGGTACGCT